>CALJKQ010000253.1 GCA_937973565.1 uncultured Saprospiraceae bacterium
TGTCTTCCTGGTGAATGAACGACATTTCACAGTCGATTTGCGTAAATTCCGGCTGGCGGTCGGCGCGCAGGTCTTCATCGCGAAAACATTTCACGATCTGGAAATACTTGTCGAAGCCGGCCACCATCAGGATTTGTTTGAAGGTCTGCGGACTCTGCGGCAAGGCATAAAACTCTCCCGGATTCATGCGCGAAGGCACCACAAAGTCCCTGGCCCCTTCAGGGGTAGACTTGATGAGGAAGGGTGTCTCCACCTCTACAAAGCCTTGACTATCGAGGTATTTTCTGGACTCCAGTGCCAGCTTGCTGCGGAAGATGATGTTGTTTTGAACCGGCGTCCTTCTCAGGTCGAGGTATCGGTATTTCATGCGCAGGTCGTCACCCCCATCGGTATTGTCTTCAATGGTAAAGGGTGGGGTAGCCGAGACATTGAGTACTTTTAGTGAAGTGGCCTCCACCTCAATATCTCCGGTGGCACGGTTGGGGTTTTTGCTGCTTCGCTCACGCACGGTACCGGTGATTTGCACCACAAACTCTCTGCCCAGCTTGCGGGCTTCCTGGCACAGCTCTGCATTTTCATCCATGTTGAACACCACCTGGGTAATGCCATATCGGTCTCTCAAATCGAGGAAGGTCAATCCTCCCAGGTCCCTCGCCTTTTGTACCCAACCCGAAAGGGTTACAGGGCTTCCTACATCACTGATTCTCAATTGTCCGCAGTCGTGTGTTCTGTACATGGTCTTACATTTCAGGGGGCAAAGATAGGCAAAAAGGGGGAAATGTGGTAGGGGTCAATGCGCACTTCGTGCTCAGGGCAATGCGCACTTCGTGCTCAGGGCAATACGCACTTCGTGCTCAGGGCAATGCGCTTTGCTCAGGTCAATAAATTGAAATAAGTGGAATATTAGATAAGCTTGGTTGTTGCCGTGCAAGGTTTTGCACGGTTCACTCGTTATCGAGTGAAATCATTCACTCGATTTGCTCCGGAGTCGCAACCACTCGTTCATGCTTAGGGCAATACGCACTTCGTGCTTAGGGCAATACGCACTTCGTGCTCAGGTCAATGCCCCCTAATCCCTAATCCCTAATCCCTAATCCCTACCACGGAATCTGCTCAATCATGCCCCCAAAATTATGCACAATGCCCACATTGATGGGATAAAGAAAAATCTGGCTCAGCAGCAGGGATTGATCGTCGTTTGGATTATCAAGTTTGGCTTTGCTGTCCATGTTGTAATCGCCGGGCAGGTAGCCGAAGGCGGCGTTGTAGTTGGATACAAAGAGGGCGTTGCCGGGGTAGGTGAGTACATCGGTGGTGAGGATGTTGGCGTCATCACCGGGATTGGAAAATTTGACGGTGCCATTGGCGTCAAAATCACCGGCATAGAGGCAGGCATAACCCGGAAGGATGTTTTTGTTTTGAGCCAGCCCGGTGTAGTCGTAATTGGCGGTGATGCCAAAATCAAAGGTGGGCGTGGTGGCCAGGGTAAAGTCGATGGTGGCAGCAAGGCCATTAAAGTTGATGGGAGAGGCGGTCATGACGCCTAGGTGGCTTCTGTGTTTTACGGCAATGTAGTATGCCTGGTAGGGTGTATTGGCAAATGCTACGGGGCTGGTGCCGTCGATGTCTACAATGTCGCCATCGCGTTGCAGGAGGGCAGATCGGGCGGATATGACAGTGGCAGGATTGCTTGCATCTCTGAGTTCCAGAAAGACCCAGTCAACGATGGCGTTTTCGCCGGTAGTAAGCAATACGGAAGGGGATGTGATAGAATCGAGGCCACTGAGTATTCCGGCACCTTTTTCGGCAAATCTTGCTGCCGGAGAATGGATGCCTCCCACTGAAGAAGTAAGATCGTAAACAAGCCCATTGGCGGCCAGAACAGGAAAACGATATGGTGATCGTAAGGGCAGATAGGAACTGGCGTTAAAGGGGCTTACCCTAAGGTTGTCTCTCATGAGCGGCTTGCCTTGAGAAGAAAGCCCGGTGGCATTGATGAGGGCCCCTTCCAGGTAGGCCCTGATTTTGAGGGAAAAGGAAGGAAACACAAAGAGGTAAAGGGTGGCGCTGTCGCAAAACTGCTGGTTGCCGATGGTGGTACACACCTGGTAAACAAAATGTGCAGGACCCGAAAAAGTGGGCAGTGGACTGAAAGTAAAACTGCCATTGGCAGCCAGCGTAAATGTACCGGCACTCTGGGTGATGGTATATGCATTTACGGAAGCTGAGGCAAGGGGATTACACACATCATTGGCCAATACATTGCCTTGCAGGGTGGTGTTGCTGGCACCGGTCCCAAAATCATCATTGGCTACACTACTGCCATCGGTGTAAGGAGGAGAGAGGGCAATGACCACCATGGCGGTATCGCACAAGGATGCATTGCCTGTAGCACAAACCGAGTAAAAGAGGGTATCGGTGCCAAAGGCATCGCTGTAACGCATGTAATGAAGCATACCCGAAATAAAGGAAGCACTTCCTTTTTTGGGAAGTTGTACCAAAGTAGCCGTATTGCCATCTGCAGTAAGATCCGGCAGGCCAAAGCTGCGGTCATTGAGCAGACAAGGCAAGGTGGCAGCACCTGTGGAATCCACCACTCCATGATCGGCATTGGTTACAAAACGCATTTGGGTATCAAAAGTATCTGTCAAGGTGATCAAAAGCCGATTGCTATAAAGCGCGATGCTATCCGAGGATCTTTTTACACCGATATCATATAGGTATTTACCTTTGGTATGGCCGGTAAATTGATACTGGCCATTGCTTTGCAGGGTCAGGGTTGCCTGAGCACCCGGAGGGCCATTTATCAGTGTTGCCTGGCTGTGGTAGTGCCAGGGGAAAGAAAGCGAATCATTGGTACGCACACTGCCATGAAGGACTTGATGGGTATAGCCAAAATTGACATCCGATTTGACGCCTTCGTCTGAGACTACAGTGTAAACTTTGGAGTAGGGACTGCAATAAAAACTAATAGGATAGGAGATGGTAGCCTGGCCTGGGTTGACGGGGCGGATGACGATCACATCTGTAATACCAATAAGCCTTTCACTGATCCATTCCCCGTTTACAAGTTGGGGCACTACTGTGTCAAAAACAGAAGCTCCATATGGTTTATGAATAAGCTGAAAAACCGGTCTTTCTGGCAAAGGATGGGTAATTCGCAGCTTGGTAAATATTGCGGTAGAACTTAAATTTTCATGATATAAATCAATACCAAGCCGTGCGGTAAAATTTGGAAAACTCTCCTCTAACGAGTTTTTTACGCAACCTGATTGAGCATTGATATTAGGCTTTAGGCAGCAAAATCCAATAATAACCAGAAATAGTAATTTGACATCATTGTTAATCATTGAATCAGAGTTTGACAAACTTTTCAACGTACACCTCACCACTTTCTGCCACCCACTTCAATATATGAAGCCCTGGGCTGAGCTGTTCAAGGTTGATGGTATTGTTTTCGATAGAGCCACATTGTTCTTTCAAACCCGAAGCGTTTAGGATTTCATAACTGGTTTCTATGGGTTCTTTTGATAAAATGTTTAATTCGTTTAATGCAGGGTTGGGAAAAATGGTAAAATTATGTTCATTGATTTCATTGACGGATGAAGTAATTTCTTCTCCTATAATAAAATTTAATCCTTCTGCTATTTCTATTCCATCATGGTTAAATGGAATCTTAGAGCTTACGAAATAATCATTAAAAGCACCACCTGTAAAATAGGCTGTATTAATTACAAAATTGTGAGGTGCCAAGATATCTCTTGCAATATATTTAACATCAAATTTTACATCATTAAAGCCCTTAATATCATCTACAAAATACAATGCAAGTTGTCTGTTATTTGTCCACACAGTAAAAATTAGTTCAACAAAAGGCAGTAATTTGCCATATGCGTATGTTAAAGTATTTTTTTCTTCATCAATTATTATTTGCAAATTTATATCATCATTTTGACTGAAGTTAAGTTTAGGACTTATTCCCTTCCATTGAATGACTAGTCTTTGTTTACCAGGTTCGCCAAACGTTTTATATCCTATTGTAAAACCTTCCCCATCTCCTGCATTTTTAACTTTTTTAATTGGGCAATTAAAAGGTGTAAAAAGATCAAATTCTCTGGAATTTTTATTACCAAGACCAATATGAATCACATTCCAGTCCAGTATGAAAACAGAATCAATTACTTCGTTAAATAATTTTATCGGGTGTTCTAATAAGAAGTACTTATGCCTGGGTATAGAATCTTTGCAAAGTATGAGTTCATTATCTAATTCTTTGTATCCATCATTGTTGTAATGCAAGGTATAGTCCTGAGCATTCAATTTGAATATGAAAAGAAGAATAGGTAGGGCTATTAGTGATTTCATTTTATTAATTGCCTGACTTAAAGCTTAATAAATTTATTAATATGCACCTCTCCACTTGAGGTTCTCCATTTCAGCAAATGAAGCCCGGGGCTGAGCTGCTCAATGTAGATGGTGTTGTTTTCGATGTTGCCTCTTTGTTCTAGCACACCATTTAAGTCAAATATTTCATAGTGTGTCTTTATGGCTTCCTTTGATGAAATGTACAATGCGGATGATGCGGGATTGGGATGAATTTTTGTTTTTTCATTGTTCAATTCATCTATTACAGCGCTTGTTTTTTCTCCGATCTCAAATACCAGTCCTTCTTTTATTTCTATATCATCGAGGTCAAAGGGTGTTTTTGAAGTTATAAAATTTTCATCAAATTGTCCACCGGAAAAATAGACAGTATTAAGCTGCATAAGATGAGGGGCAAAGATATCCTTGCCAATGTAATTGACTTCATATTTGGCATCATGGTATCCTTTCATATTGTCGACAAAATAGAGGGACAATTGCCGGTCATTGATCCATACACTCAGGATTAATTCTATGAAAGGAAGTACTTTTCCATAAGCGTAAGATACGGTATTGTGTTCTTCATCTATGATCACCTGCAGGTTGATGGCATCAAATTCACTGTAGGTATAATCGGGTCTTACTCCCTTCCACTGGATGGTCACTTTTCTTTTGCCAACTTCTCCTTCAATCTTATAGCTGATAGAAAAGCCAACTGAATCGTTTTTAACTTTTTTGATGGGGCAGCTTAGCGGAAAAAACAAGTCAATTTCTTTGGATTTCTTCTTGCCAAAGCCAATGTGAATCGTTTTAAAATCCATGATAAATATGGAATCGATTTCTTCCTGCAAAACATGGATGGGTTCTTCTAGGGTAAAATACACTCTTTTTGGTATGGTGTCTTTGCATAGGATGGTGGCATCTTCCAATTCACGGTAAGGTTGTTCCAGAATGGCGAGCGAATAATCCTGGGCGCAAACAGCCAGGTTGACGAGCATAAGGATAGAGAGCAGATTCAATTTCATTGGCTTCCGTTGTTTTTTATTGAATAAGAGCCAGGCTATCATTTGTTTGAAATTCAAGCAGACAGCCTTATAAAAATTTGTTAGACTAAGCTAATGTATAAAATAATTACAAATTATTAAAATATGTAATATAAAATTGGCTGTTGGAAGTTTTTTGGGGTGTTCCGGGATATATCTTTAGACAAAAAAGCGGGGCATATACCCTTTTTTAAGGGATAGATTTAAAATGTCGAATATAATAAAAGGATCAGAAGTGGGGTAAATATTACAACTCCACAACCAGTATATCACTAAAAACAGTAAAGCTACTGTTTAATGAATTTCCCAAAATGTAATTTTCCATCGTCTGATTGCCATTTCAAAAAGTGCAAGCCTCCAGGTAGGCTTTCTAAATTAATAGTGTTGTTTTCAATTTTACCTTTTTGTTCAGTTATACCGGATGGATTATAAATTTCGTATGGGGAGTTTGCTGATTGTTTGGTATTTAGATGCAATTCATTATTTGCTGGTATTGGGTAAATTTCATGTTTGTTTTCAGTTTCAGGTAATTCATCTGCGGCTGAAACAAGTTGATGGTACCACTTAAACACTGTGCCAAATGCTAATGGTATACTTGGAAAATAATAGGATAGATGGGAGCTGTATTGCTCATCTGTATATTTACCATCCAATAGAATGAACTCCGCCACATCAAGTTTGTTCTCATCCTGGTAAGCTGATGTGATAAAATAAATTTCGTTTCTGGGAGCAGTGAATGACTTAAAGTCATCTATAAAGTAAAGGGCAGGGACGCGTCCTTGTCCGAATAGGGTAAACCAGGTGTTGAATTCTGATGGCATAGGCCCAAAATGATAAGAAATGCTTTGATCACTTTCATCAAGGATCATTTGTATATTAAATACATCATTGGGTGAAACGGGATTTTTGGGTTTTACGTCTTTCCACTGTATTCTTAATATGCGGCTGCCCACTTCTCCCTTGAGCTGGTAAGATATGGAAAAGCCGACTGAATCTGTGGCAGCTATTTTTTTTCTTAATGCAGTATTAAAGGGTACAAAAAGTCTTGATTCTTTAGATTTTTTATTTCCTAAATTGAGGTGAAGCGTATTCCAGTCTATAATAAAGAATGAGTCTACTTCTTCATGTAAGATAGTTATTGGAGGGTCAATCGTGAAAAAATGTTTACGACCAATAGAATCATTGCACAGGAAAGTAGGCTCATCCAATGCTTCATAGGATTGGAACCGCGATTCAACTTCTACAGAATAAACTTGTCCCCTGGCAATCAGGTGAAGGTTCAACAAAAGGATAATACTAAATAGATGTTTCATTGAGTGAAGTTGATTTAAAAGTTGTTTTTTGATTGTTATTTACAGTTTACCCGATGGAACAAAATAAGCTCATACCATATGATAAAATATAAATTCCCAATTGTGCTTTTTTGTATCGAATTTCGGGAAATAGCAGTTAACAATACAAAGTTCTCGCTTTGTATATTAACTTGATATAAATGATAGCGAAGTAAAGATAGGAGATAATATATTAATATCAAACTTAATATATAAAAGAGCCAAAATAATGGAATGTTTACTGAAGGTTATCTGAAAACGGCTGCTATTAGTTGAAATTACGGGATGGGCAAAAAAAAAGCCGGTCCCTTTTGGGAGACCGGCTTTACTATTTTGTTAAGCTATGAGCTTATTTCAATTCATGCTCTGGCATTTTATAAGTGTCGTTGCTCTCCGACATCTTGTGTGGCTGGGTCTCGATGGTATGAGGCCTCATAGAGAACAAAGCCGTGTGGTTGTTTACATTGATGTGCGGTGCAATTACCAAAGATACAATCGACATCAGCTTGATCAGGATGTTCATAGATGGTCCTGATGTATCTTTGAATGGATCACCAACAGTATCACCTGTCACCGCAGCTTTGTGGTGTGAAGATCCTTTGTAGTGCATTTCTCCATTGATCTCTGCACCTTTTTCAAATGATTTTTTCGCATTGTCCCATGCACCACCGGCGTTGTTTTGGAAGATTCCCATCAATACGCCGGATACGGTTACACCGGCCAGACAGCCACCCAAAACTTCAGGGCCGAAAATGAAACCTACTACCACCGGCACAATGAGGGCGATCAATCCGGGAGCCATCATTTCTTTGATGGATGCCTGGGTAGAAATGGCTACACACTTATCGTATTCGGGTTTGGCGGTACCTTCCATGATGCCCGGAATTTCGCGGAACTGTCTTCTCACTTCTTCCACCATTTTCATGGCAGCTCTTCCTACCGCAGCAATGGCGAGTGAAGAGAAGATATAAGGAATCACACTACCGATAAACAAACCTGCCAATACATCGGCTTTGTAGATATCGATGGATGTAATGCCGGTGAGTCCTACAAAGGCGGCAAACAACGCCAAAGCCGTCAAAGCGGCAGATGCGATGGCAAATCCTTTTCCGGTAGCAGCTGTGGTGTTGCCTACGGCATCCAGGATGTCGGTGCGCTCTCTTACCTCTTTTGGCAATTCGCTCATCTCGGCAATACCACCTGCGTTATCGGCAATCGGACCAAAAGCATCGATGGCCAATTGCATAGCAGTGGTAGCCATCATACCGGCAGCGGCAATAGCTACACCGTAGAGACCTGCCAGGAAATAAGAAATGAAGATACCGGCACCCAATACAATCATAGGCACCAGGGTAGATTCCATACCTACAGATAAACCACCGATGATGTTGGTGGCGTGACCGGTAGACGACTGCTGTACAATCGAAGAAACCGGTCTTTTACCTATAGCGGTATAGTATTCCGTAATCCAGGATATGATTGCTCCCACTACCAGTCCGAGGATGATAGCAAAGTATACATTGGTATTGGTAAAGCTTACACCCCTGATCTCCATGGAAGCAGGCATGTAAGTCATCACGATGGGATAAGAAACCACGGCAGTCATGATGATAGAAGCCCAGTTACCCAGGTTCAATGCCTTTTGTACATCTCCATGATCGTCTTTAACGGTCACAAAGAAAGTTGAAACAGCAGAGAACAAAAGTCCGAGACCTGCCAAAAACATGGGCAATAATACGGGAGCTGTGCCCCCTACATTATCCTGAGATACGATCTCCCTTCCCAAAACCATGGTAGCCAGGATGGTGGCTACATAAGAACCGAACAGGTCGGCACCCATACCGGCTACGTCACCTACGTTGTCACCCACGTTGTCTGCAATGGTGGCAGGGTTGCGCGGATCATCTTCCGGAATGCCTGCCTCTACTTTACCTACAAGGTCGGCACCTACGTCGGCAGCTTTGGTGTAAATACCACCCCCTACACGGGCGAAAAGGGCAATTGATTCAGCTCCCAAAGAGAAGCCGGCCAAAACCTCCAGCGCTTTTTCCATGGGTAAGCCGTTGACATCGCCATCCGGACCCACAAACATGTTGTAAAAAATAATGAACAGGATACTCAAGCCCATTACGGCCAAGCCGGCAACACCCAGACCCATGACCGTTCCACCGGTAAAGGCTACTTTAAGGGCCTGCTTCAAACTGGTACGTGCTGCCTGTGCTGTACGAACGTTGGCTTTGGTGGCTATGTTCATACCAATGTATCCCGCGAAAGCCGAAGTAAAGGCGCCAATGATGAAAGCTACACCAATCAACCAGTGTGAACTTTCTACCAGGGTACCCGACCACGCCAATAATACGGATACTACCGCTCCGAAAATAAAGAGAACCCTCCATTCAGCCTTCAAGAAAGCAAGGGCACCATCCGCAATGGCAGAAGCAATTTCCTGCATCTTGCCGGTTCCTGCGTCCTGGGCTACTACCCAGCGCGCTTTCCACATCATGAATAAGAGACCAATGAGCCCCATCAAGGGCACAAAGTAAATTTCATTGTTTTGCATAATGTTTTGCTTATTTTTTGTAAAATGCAATGGTTTGATTCCCATTAAAAAGGTCGAAGTCACCTTTAACTACAAGATGAAAGACCTTTGAATCAAACAGGCCACAAAAGTAGAGAAAAACAGGGAAAAAGCCTACCCTTACAAGCAATTATCATGGCCATTTTCTATTTTTTTGTTGGGTTTTCTTATCTAACCTCTTTCTCTCTGAAATGATCGGATTGCCTAATAAGATAATTGCCAAATTTTATTTTGTATAATTTGGGTAAAAATGAAGAATATTATTTGGTTTGGAGCTCCCAAATAGGTTTATAACCAAATTATTATTGGTGAAATTAAATAGATTAGGTGGGGCGCAAAATTTTGCGCCACTACAAGGGTGATATATAACTGGATTGTGGGTTCCCGGATGCTCGGTTCCCTACAACGGCTTCGCCATCGTAGGGACAGGTGCCGGATGCTCGGTTCCCGGTTACCTAACTGGTCTTACCTTATACCCCTCTTTTCTCAACAACTTGATCACCCCTTTTTCTCCTCCAAGGTGGCCGGCACCTACAGCAAAGAATGTAGGCTTTTGTTTGGCTAAGGTAATGATCTGCGGTATCCACCTTTTGTTTCTGCCATTTAGGAGGAGGTCTTCATAGGGGGCGAGGTCTGAATCTGAGGCTGCCACGGAACTGACCATGGCTTCGATGTTCTGACTTTTGTAGAGCTTTACCATTTCGTCCATCTCACTGTTGCTGGCATCGGTGGCTTTGAGGCTCTCTACCAGCATTTTGGCTTGTTCGGGGTAGGGTATGGAATCGAAAACACTGACCTGAAAGTCGATGGTTTCCAGGCCATCGGTGGTCATGCCGCGGTTTTGACTGATTTCATAAAACTCCATCTCGTACGATTTGATGCTGCCTTCTTTGATGGAATTGGGATTCATATCCGCGGATGCAAAGGCACTGAGAAACATGGGTTTGATTCTTTCGAGGAAAAAGATGGGCAGGCCCATTTCACTAAATCTCGACTCTACCATTTTGTATTCCTCATTG
Organism: uncultured Saprospiraceae bacterium; assembly: GCA_937973565.1. Classification (GTDB taxonomy): domain Bacteria; phylum Bacteroidota; class Bacteroidia; order Chitinophagales; family Saprospiraceae; genus JADKBO01. Next base: position 10,334 of record CALJKQ010000253.1, read on the forward strand.
GTAAGCAGGTCTTTGAGGGTGACACCGTCTTTCATGAAGATCTTGCCCATCATGCCAAACAGGGCAGAGACATCGTTCATGTCTTTCATGTCAATTTCGAAGACCATATTTTCTGTGGCTTCAATGGCGGTAAGGGTGCCTTTGGGTAAAAAGTAATCACCCGAAGGAATCATATGGATGGTGCCGTAGAGGTAGGATGGTTGCTGGATGCCGGGTCCGGTGATTTCCCACAGCAGTGCGTTGTCTAAAGGGGCCGAAGCTTGTTTTGTGGTTTTGCAGGCTGTGAAACCAAACATCAGGGTGATGGCCATGAGCCGGGCAAGGAAAAATTTCATTATCGATTGTATATTACTGTTAAACGCAATTCCGGGAGCTCTTGTTTTATCAGCCTCCGTCACTGCTTTTTTTAGGAACTGTTTTTTTTACCTCCGTCTTTTTCTTTTCTCCGGCAGGAAGGGTGGCTTCTGTCTGGATTTTTTTGTCCTCCTGTTTCTTTTCTTCGGTGGGCTGATTGGGGTCTTCGGGCAATCCTTCCAGGATTTCACCGTTTTCGTCCATCTCTTCACCCGGTGTTCCAAACCTTTCTTTGAGGATGTCTGAAATGCCACGGAACCCATTTTTTACAATGGAATCCCGCAGTGTGCTGTCTTGCATCAACAAGGCCAGTGAGTCGGGATGTATGGGTATGCGCAGTGGACAATTAAAGAAGCTGCGGATGGTATCTTCCATTTCAAAGCGTGTATCTGTAAGTTTTTTCAACTTGTTGTCGGCCCTGATTTGTTTCCAGAATTCACCTACAATGGGCAAGGCCATGGCAGATCCCTGACCCTGGTTCATGTCCCTGAATCTTACAGCCGGACTGGGTCCTCCTACCCAGGCACCGGTCACCAGGGTGGGGTTAAAGGTAATAAACCAACCATCGGAATGATTTTGGGTGGTCCCGGTCTTGCCGGCAAATTCTCCCACAATGCCATAGGCATTTCTAAACTTGCTGCCCGTACCTCTGTCGATTACATTCTGCAGCAATTTGGTCATGATGGAAGCTTGTTCTTCTGAGATAACATGGGTAGTATCTCTGCCCGGAAATTTTGCTTTCATGGCCTGCTCTGCGTCATAGATAACATTGCCATTGCGGTCTTTAACCCTTATCACGGCAATGGGTTCGGGTCTGATGCCTTTATGGGCAAAGGTGCCGTAAACTTTCATCATGTCGTACAACATGATATCGGCTGCACCCAGCGATATGCCAAATTCTCGTGGCAATTTTGTGGTAATACCCATGGAAGTAGCCATGTCGATGGTCTTTTGTATACCTACTTTTTCAATGAGTTTTGCAGCAATGGTGTTGATCGAATAGGCCAATCCTCCGGCCATGGTTACCCAGTCTCCATATACACCATCAGAGTTGTCAGGACTCCAGTCTTCCAGGGTCACTTTTTCGTTGTAGAAATAGTCGCACGGCATGACGCTGTCTTTGACCGCAGCAGCATATACGATGGGCTTAAAGGTAGAACCTACCTGTCTTTTGGAAAGGATGTGGTCGTATTTAAAATATTTAAAATCGGTACCCCCTACCCAGGCTTTGATGTGACCGTTGCTATGGTCCATGGCCATAAAGCCGGTATTGAGCATCAGGAAATAATGTTTGATGCTGTCCATCGGACTCATGATGGTATCGGTATCGCCACCTCCATTTTTCCAGGTAAAGACGGTCATCTTCACCGGCTCGTTAAAACTTTTCTCAATGATGCTGTCGGGAGTTTCGTCTTCTTTGAGTTTAAGGTAGCGCTCACTGCGCAGCTTTTGTTCTTCAAGCCATTTATCATCACCCCAAGGCTTTTCTTCTTTGTAATCCTTCCAGTGTTTGTAAAAACGACTTTGGAGTTCGCTCATGTGTTTTTGTACCGCTTTTTCTGCAAACTCCTGCATCTTGCTGTCGAGGGTGGTATATATTTTTAATCCATCCCGATAGAGGTTGTATTTGGATCCATCTTCTTTCGAGAGGCTTTCAAGGATACGAGGCATCACGTTGATGCGAAGGTATTCCCTGAAATAGGCACCCACTCCCTCAGTGCCATCGGCTCCCGTGTATTTGCGGGCATTTACCGGCTTGTCTTTTATTTTTTCGAATTCTTCCTTGCTCAACTTGCCATTGGCAATAAGCGAGGATACGGTTTTCAGTTCTGCATCGTGAAAGGTAAAGCTGCTGTTTTCCACCATTCTGCTCAATACCAGGTTTCTTCGCTTCTGCGAATTTTTGGGGTTGCGCGTTGGATCCAGTGCTGTGGTGGCTTTGAGCATACCAATGAGCGTGGCCGCTTCTGCAGCATTGAGTTCTTTGGCTTTTTTATTATAAAAATACCGGCTTGCCACATTGATGCCGTATCGGTCACCACCAAACGGTACGGTATTCAAATACAGGGCCAGCAGTTCTTCTTTGTCATAAATATTCTCCAGCTTAATGGAAATGATGTTTTCGCGGATCTTGTTGATCAAAATACTAAGTCCCGGTATGTAGTATTTTTTTCTCGGATATAGGTTTTTCGCCAACTGCTGTGATAGGGTAGAGCCGCCCCCCATACCGGCCTGGTTGGTAGCCACGCCTTTGAATGCCCTTAGCCACGACCTGAGGTCAATGCCACTGTGTTCAAAAAAACGCTTATCCTCTACTGCCAACAATGCGGTAATCACATAAGGTGAAATGGAAGACAAGCCAATCTCGGTTCTGTTTTCAATGTAAAACTTGCCAATCAGCACCGAATCTGCACTGTATATTTCTGTTGAATTGGAATTCTCTATATTGCGCAATTCATCACTATCGGGCATGTGTCCAAATAAACCTATCCACGAGAAAAAGATCAGGGCAAACACAAAATAAATCCCGTACCTAATGATGTCATAAGACCACTGAATGGCATTACCCAGCATGGGATTTTTGGCCTTCAGCTGCCTGTGCCAAACGCGGATGGGCTCTGTCCAGGCTGCGTATTTTTCTCTCACCGGCTGCCAATATGGCTGAATTTTGGCATATACAGGGTTCCAATAAGGAGCCAACTTACCCCCAATCGCAGCCTTTACCGCTGCATATTGGGCAACCAGCTTGTTCCAACCGCCATTGATTCCCTTGTTTTCCATTTCTCAGATTAAAGTGGGTGACAAAGTTACAAAAAATCCCGCAATGAGGTAGCCCGGGTAGCGGAGTCCCTACATCGCGAAAGCGAAGTAGGGAGAGCAACGGAGCAACGGAGCATCGGAGCAACGGAGCATCGGAGCAACGGATGCTCAGTTGCCGGATGCCCGGAACATATGATTTTATTCAAACACCTCTGTCAAATCAAAAATGAGGTCCGGAAATAGTTGGGGAGAAACTTGGTCAGGCACTGTATATGCCCTGATTCGTTGGTATTTATCATGGTGCTGAAAAAAAACTTCAACCGTTTTATTGGAGGGTTCTACGATCCAATATTCTTTCACACCGGCTTCTTCGTACAGATCAAATTTGTCCTGGATGTCTTTTTTAGTCGTGTGCGGTGAGAGGATTTCAATGATCCAATCGGGAACCCCAAAGCACCCTCTTTCCTGGATGATTTCCGGCTTGCAAATGACCACGACATCGGGTTGCACCACCTTGTCTGATTGCATGAAATCTTTGCCCTTTTTGGGTAGGATGACATCAAAGGGTGCGCTAAAAAACTGACAGGGTTTGTTTTTAAAATAATTGTAGGCTTTACCACACAAATTTCTGGAAATCTTTTGGTGCAAAGTACCCGGGGCCGGGCTCATCCTGAATATTTTGCCCTTGATGATTTCTACCATTTCATCGAAATCAAAATTCAGGTAATCGGCATAGGTGTAATGGTCTCCATACAATGCCTCCGGTTCTTTTATTTTGGGGTCGTTCATTGGTGTGGTGGTATAATTGGTTCAAATATATACCTTTTTAGATTACCTGTCAACCGGGTTGATGGAGGGTTTTGTCATCATTTTTGATTGATGTTTCACATCGTCAAAAATGTCGCCAAAACAGGTATCTTTTCGATCGCTTACCGGCGGCAGGGCCGCCGGCTATCATCCTGTCACACCTATGGTGTTGATAATATTTTTTCGGTTATACATAGGGCGCAATATATTGCGCCCCTACATTGTTACATTATTACATTGTTCACCGGTCCTGCCTGGCAAAAACCTTTCTCAGAAGGCCGCTGGTGCGTTGGCTGATGTCAGATCGAATGCCCAATTCTTTTTCTTTGATGAGGGCAAACATGCCGTCGAGGGCTTTGGTGGCAACGTAATCCGCCAGATCGGGATTTACCTTTTCTACCAATGGGATTTTATTGTAGGTCTTCACGGCATCTGCATAATAATCAAGGGCACCAAAGCTGTTAAGAGAATTTACCATAACGGGTTTAAATTCGCCATACAGGCTGGCATAGGTGGTTTTGATGAGGTATTGGGTGGCGGCATCTTTGTCTCCCATCAGAATGTTGAGGGCATCGGTAAAGGTCATTTGTTTGATGGCATTCACAAAAATGGGACCTGCCTTGGAAGCTGCATCTTCGGCTGCTCTGTTGATTTTTTTTACGGCTTCTTCTTCTACATTGGAAAAACCGGGAATAGAACGCAGTTTGGAGGTCACCTTCTGTGCTTCCGGTGGCAATATAATTTTATATACGGAATTATAATAACCATTTTGAGCAGCCAGGGTCTTGACCGATTTGTCAACGCCCAGATCCAGGGCTTCTTTGAGCCCCGAGGCTATTTCAGCATCGGTGAGTTTTGTGTTTTCAAGAAGCTGACCCAATTGTTTGGGATCGCAGGACATCAGACCGGCTGATACCAGCAAAATGAGGATGTATTTCATACAGATTTTTTTTGAAAAACGAAGCCGGATACCTGTAGGTATCACTCATTATGAATTTAACAAAACTTTACCACTCATTTCACGGGAAGGAGCAATGCCCATGCAATGCAGGATGGTCGGTGCCACATCGGCCAGGATGCCATCTTTTATTGTATGACCAGCTGCATCTGTTGCTACATATATGACAGGTACCGGATTGGTGGTGTGTGCGGTATTGGGACTGCCATCGTCGTTGATCATGTAATCTGAATTGCCGTGGTCAGCAATGATGATAAAGCCATAACCCTTTTCCAGTCCAAAAGGAATGATCCTGCCCAGGCACTCATCTACCGTTTCTGCTGCTGTTACGGCTGCTGAAAATACGCCGGTGTGTCCCACCATATCGGTATTGGCAAAGTTTAGACACACAAAATCGGGCATGTTGTCCTGCACAAAAGCAAGCAGCTTATCAGTGATTTCCCTGGCACTCATTTCGGGCTGCAGATCGTAGGTTGCAACCTTGGGTGATGGTACCAAAATGCGATGCTCGTTGGCAAAGGCTTCTTCGCGACCACCCGAGAAAAAGAAACTTACATGGGGATATTTTTCGGTCTCGGCAATGCGCAACTGACTGAGTCCTGCATCGGCCACCACTTCTCCCAGCGAATGGGCTACCGTGTCTTTATCAAATAAAACATCAATGCCTTCGAAGGTGTCATCGTACCGGGCAAAGGTAATCATGTCGATGTTGAGGGGGTACAATTCGTATTCTTCCACCGGCTCTTGCGTCAATACTTTGGTCAATTGACGGGGTCTGTCGGTTCTGAAATTGAAAAAGATAACCAGGTCCTGGTCTTTGATCCGTGCAGCATCTTCGTCCACCAGTACATGGGCTTCTACAAACTCATCGGTTACCCCGGCTGCATAACTTTTTTCCAAATCGGCCAGGATATCATCGCTTTTTTCGCCGGTGCCATAAACCAGTAAGTCGTACGCTTTTTTGGTTCTTTCCCAGCGATTGTCGCGGTCCATGGCATAGTACCTGCCTATGACCGTAGCCAATCTCACATTGCTGCCCTGGATTTGATCCATCACCGTCTTCAAATAGCCGGTACCCGATTTGGGGTCGGTATCCCTGCCATCAAGAAAGGCGTGGACAAAGGTATTGGGGACTTCCATGTCCATACACAGCTCACACAGCGCCTGCAAATGGGTAATGTGTGAATGTACGCCTCCATCACTCACCAGTCCCATGATGTGGACACTGGCCTTTCTTTTTACGGCTTCTCTCAGGGCTTCGTGCAAAAGTGGATTGGCGTGTAATTCTTTTTCTCTGACCGCTTTGTTGATGCGTGCCAGTTCCTGGTAAATGACCCGACCGGCACCGATGTTGATATGGCCCACTTCGCTGTTGCCCATCTGACCATCCGGAAGACCCACATTTTCTCCGTGGGTGAGCAGGGTGGCGTGGGGATAAGTGGCCATCAATTTATCAAAGTTGGGTGTATGGGCCATGGCTATTGCACTCCTTTCCGGAATCGGGCCTATGCCCCATCCATCGAGGATCAACAGCATCATTTTTTTGTTCATACCTGGATATTTTTCAATTTTTATGACTTTCCTAACGTTTTATTATATGGGATTGAGTTACATTTACAAAAGTAATCCGTCCTTTTGATTATGAAGACAAATGCTCATAAATTATTTGCCGTACTAGCCATCTGGTTTTGGACCTCATCTATTTGGGGCCAGGCTCCGGCCGACTTTTTTAAATGGGTAGGTGATGGCAACTATACGGCAGTTGCATCGGCAATGGCGGAGGACGTAGATGTGTCGATTCTGGACGACGTACAGTTCGTTTCAGGTCAACAGGCTGCCAACCTCTTGAAAAACTTTGTTCAGGGTATCGGCCTCAAAAAAATCGAAGCCCTGCACAACGGCAGTTCCGGTAAAAATGTTTCGGCCTATAAACTGGCTAAACTCACTTCTGCTCAGGGTTCGTACAGGTTATTTGTGTACACGGAATCCAGCGGCGGTAAATCATGGGTGAAAGAAATCAGGGTAGAAAAGTTCTAGTAAAAACAATCCTCTTTTTAGGTTTTGTAGTTTTGTTGTCGGCCTGCACCCGCAAGGTGACAATTTATCCTTATGGCAGCCCCAAAATCACCGATGCCGCTACCAGATCAAGTCTGCCTGATGGTTTTGTATCGCCTTGTCGCAATCCGCTGAACTACCTGCCTGACCCTGGCAATCCGGGCTTTCACCGTATGAAAACCGTGAGAATGGCCTGGCATGCTGTAGACGATGAAAGAGGCGGCAACAACTTTACGGCTGAAAATGGCAATGGCTTTTTCTTTCTTTTGGTTGAAAATGCCAATTTCAGACTGCGCAACAACAAAGCTATGAACCTGCCGGTAGGCAATACTACACCGGTGCTGGATCCCATGTTTGAATGGAAGATCACCGCAAGCCAGGGATTTGAAAAAGAAAACGGCTATTATTACCACAAACAGGAAAAGCCCCTGTTTTTCCTCAACAAAGGACCCCAACGTTCCGATTACAACGCAGAAGTGATCAAAGAACTGGGCATTGGACTCGATACCATCCTCAATGTATTTGTAATCCCCTTTCCACCGGATAGCGTGGCCAAACAAAAATTCAGAATGAATGAATCGGGCATCGCTTTGGGCAGTCATGTAAAGTTGGGAGGCTTGTACCAAAGTAAAAAACCCGAATGGGAATATGCCACCTTGCTGAGCCACGAAATCGGCCATGTGTATGGTTTAAGCCATGCCTGGCACAATGATTTCTGCGACGATACACCCACGCATGCCAATTGTTGGAATGCCACCGGCACTCCTCCATGTGTAGGTCCTGTATCCAACAATCTCATGGACTACAACAGTGAAATGATGGCGCTTACACCTTGCCAGATCGGAAGGGTTCATATGAAAATGTCGGATACTTTATCCGCTCCCCGCAAATTTGTGATTCCTTGGTGGTGCCACAACGATACCAGCAAGACCTATACCATCCGGGATACGGTAGAATGGCTGGGGGGAAGAGATATTGATGCCTCCGTTGTCATTGAAAAGGGAGGCAGTTTGAAAGTGTGTTGCCGACTGGGCATGCCGTCTTCTTCTTTTATCAAAGTAAATGCAGGAGGTACCCTCATTTTGGAAGAAGTAACCGTCCACAACGATTGCGGTCAGCAATGGAAGGGCATTCAAATCGAAAAAGTGGGCAAAGAGACGGGAAAGGTGATTGAGCAGGGCAGGGTAATCATTGCCGATGTCCAATTAGAATAAAAAAAAGCCCGACCACAAGAGCCAGGCTTTTTTCATGATAGTTTCATAAGATTATTTCTTGAAAAGACCGCCCAATAGTGATTGGGTACCCATTTGCAGCAGGTCGTCCATCATGCTGCCATCGCCATCTCTGTCCAACAGCTTCGTGAAGATATTGCCTGAGGCTTGTTGCTGCTGACCTCCTTGTACCGTTTTGCCAATCAGGTCGATCAGGCCTCCGCCACCACCCACTTCCTGGCTGTTTTTCATTTTTCCGAGCATACCCAAAACCATGGGCGCAAGGGTAATCAAAAGTTGCGTTACTTTGCCACTATCGAGTCCGCTCATTTTACCGATAGCATCTGCTATGCCACCCTGACTGTTGCCCAGCACGTGATTGAGGATGCCTGCGCCATTTGTGGTCGAAGGGCTGGGTGCAGAAACACTACCCATGATGAGGTCACCGATATTTTCCAAAATGCTGCCATCGTGATCGCGATCCAGGGCAGACAAAAACGATTGTGCTCCCTGGGGATCAGCCACATTTTTATTGATGCCGCTCAGCAGGGCTGAAAAAACACCATTGGCTGCTGCCGCTGTCTGATCCTTGTCTGCGCCGATCTGTCCTGCCAGCTGCTCAATCATGCCCTCGCCCAATTGGCCTTGAAGCATTTGTAGTATGTCCATTGTTTAAATTGGTTTGATAAATAAAAATGAAAGATACTGAAAAAAACAGGAAAAAGGTGGAATGAATGCTAATTTTTAAATTCTACAGTTGAAATTAGCTTGTTTTCAGACCGTTGGACTGAATTTCTGAAAAGAGATGAACTTGTCATCTGTTTGGGTTCATATATCCTTCACTGCTAAGAATTAATAAATATCCGGTCTGACAACACAAGGGGAAGAAACCACCTCCTGATGTCAGACCGTGATATTCATTTTGCCAAACTTAATTCACTTTAAGCCATTTGCGGGTTTTGATCGATTCTTCTCCCCTGAGCATAATGGTGTAGGTTCCCGGCACAAGATCTGTGGTTTCTATGGATACAAAACCATCAGTCAACTGATCCCATTTTTTAACCTCTTTACCAAACATATCGAGGATATACAGGCTATACACTTCACCTTCTTTTATTGTGGTAGAAATGAACACTTGATCCGTTCCCGGATTGGGAAATATCTGCAAGTCGGTGTCATGTTCAGTGGTAGTTCTCGTGTAGGCTTCAGGATCTTCCTGGGTCTCGGGCTGTGTGCCACCCGGAGGATAACCAAAGATAACACGGTATCTGCCACCACAAACAGAAGTGCCAAAATAATCAGTGAGGGTCATATCAAAGTTTCTGATCAGGTTGAAGTCAGCCGGTGTCACCGGAAGGCAGTTTTTATAGACCAGTCCTTTGTCAATATTGTTGTAGATTCCATTGGGTGTTGCATCTACACAAGCTCCGCTGGTGGTCCAATTAAAGCCAACGTTGGTAAGCACCCGTTTTACCTGTCTCGAAAGTGTATTGGGCAGCAGTGAAAATGAACCTCCATCCAACGCAGCAGCAGGGATCAGGTAAACATCCGCCGTACCGGGACCATTGTATACGAGATTACTTGCATTGGCATAAACGTCGATGATGTTTCCGCAAACAGGCGAAGGAGGCAGACATGGATTTGCCGGTGCAATGATGGCAACAGTGGTCTCGGCTGAACATCCGTAAGCATCAGAAACCTGATAAGTATAGTTTCCTGCAGACAGATTTGCGGTGGGGGGATTGGATGGATTGTACGTTAATGGAGCTATGCCGCCGGATACTCCCAGACTTACACTGCCGGTATAGGTAGCACAAACCGGTTGTACTATAGCTGCATTGAAATTGATGGCTGGGCTGACCTTTACTTCAAACGAGCAGGATGCGGAATTGCCATTTTGATTGGTGGCGGTATAGGTAACGACGGTAACACCGGCCGGGAATTCATCTCCCGGATCATAATTGCTGGTAATGGTTACTGCATCGCAGTCTTCATAAGAAGTTGGAGCTGTATATACAACCGTATTGGTACCGCAAACCGTGAAATTGGAAGGACAAGGTGTGAGCAAATCCCTCACGGTAACATTGAAAGAGCAGGATGCCGTATTACCCGATTGACTGGTAGCATTGTAAGTCACAATAGTCACACCCATTGGGAATTCATCACCGGGATTATAATTACTGGTAATCGTCACCGGACCACATTCTGCAAAGGAAGTGGGAGGTGTATAGTTGGCAATATTGGTTCCACACACCGTAACATTGGAAGGACATGGACTCAGCAGTGGATTTACATTAACGGTAAATGAGCAACTGGAGCTGGCACCTTCGGTATCGGTAGCAACATAAGTTACCACAGTAGATCCATTGGGAAAAAAATCACCGGATTGGTAATTACCCATCATGGTTACAGATCCGCAATCATCGAAGGCTGTGGGTGGTGAAAAGTTGACCACATTGGTACCACAAACCGATACAGTGCCCGGACAATAGGAGAAAACCGGCGCTATATTGGAAGCCTTGTTTACTTGTACGCCCCAAATGGGGGCCTGTGTATTATCATAACCGTCTACTTTGAGGTAATAAGTAAGTCCACCCAAAAGACATACAGGTAAAATATGAGAATCATAAGGCGGATTAAAAGTTCCGTCATCGTTGGCAGCCACCAGTGTAAAGTTGCTGAACGGACTACATGCCGGTGCTGAATACAGCGCAAACTGGGAATCCCAAAGTTGCTTAGTGGGATCAAGCCTGAACTCATATTTTCCGGAAACGGCAGGGGTGAACGTAAACCACACAGAATTCAATACCGCATTGGCACTGGTTCCTGAGCACCAGCCGGTTTGATTATTGCATCCGGTTGGTGGTGGAGATACCTCTCCTGGTTCGCCTGTGGCACCCAGGTTGGAAAAACTGCCATTGTTTCCCAAGGTCAGGGGTATGGCACTGCATACATTGTCTCCATTGACTGTAATAGATACAGCAACTTCATTGGAAAAGGCATCCGGACAACCGGGCACAGAGGCCTTGCATCGGATAACATAGGTATCTGGTCCATTGAAATTAAACACCGCTGTGTTGGCAGTAAAGCCGGGCATATTCACAAAAGTAACAGGCACATAAGAGTTGGCTGCCTGCCATTGCAGGTTACCCACGGCACCGGTTGTAGTAAAGGTGGTATTGTTGTGCGTAAAATCGCTGGCAGGTCCGGCGGCCGTGCCGCCATTGGGTGGTGCGACCGTTGTTATCAAAATGGGTGTTGAAGTAGCCATGGTTGGGCCAATGTTACATGTAACTTCACAGTAAAATGTTTCATTTCCTGTCAGCGCATAAGTGGTATAAGTGGCTGAAGTAGCGCCCTGGATAGGACCACTGCTATTGTACCATTGATAGGTAACTCCGCCTCCGGAAATGTTATTTTGAAGAGACAAATTTACCGTACTGCCTGCGCACGCGGTTGTGGATGAAGCAACCGTGTTGCCCGGCACGGGCACCGCACATGGGCAATTGGCCTGAACCACTGATCTGGATGTACAATTGATCCCATTGTTGGCAATAAGGGCTGAGTTGGCCGGTATTGAAAGATAATTGCATATATTGTATATGGAGCAGCTACTCAACAACGGATTGTTCTGGATGTCCAGGAAGGTGAGGTTGATGTTGTCAATGCCATCGATGTTGGTAAGAACGTTGTTGTTTCTGATCAATACCCCAACGGTCGAAGAAACATTATCCAGGCCATTAAGATTGGGCAACGAATTGTTGAAGCCGATTTGTATCAAACCTCCGATGTGTGTAACATTGGAAAGTGCAGCAATATTAGTCAATGCGCCCGATGACCATATGGTCATTTCACCTCCTATGGAAGTTATATTATTAAGTCCGTTCAAATTGGTGAGGGTAGAACAACTGAAAACATTGAGGTTTCCACCCACTGTGGTAACACCCTCCAGACCTTGTAAGGAAGGAAGAACAGGAATGGCAATGTCCAGCCATCCGTTTACCTGTTGGATCTGACTGAGGGGCAACAGGCTGGTAATATTTCCATACATTTTGAGTTTGCCATTGATGACATGGCAATTAGGATAAATCTGTCCAAACGCCGTAACCTGGTTCTGACTGGTCAATTCCACATCACCGGGAGGGCAGACAGGTATGTTTTCACAAGTGGCTACTACTGCGGATCTGGAAGCACAGCCTGTAGCATTGCCAAAGATGGTTACATCTTTTGTATAGTTGCCAACAAAATTACAAACCGGCAGGATGTCGCATTCATTCAAGAGCGGATTGTCTTTAATGGTCAGCGATGTAATACCTCCCAGATTGTGCAGACCATTGAGACTGGTGAGGTTGTTGTTGTTTTGTATCCATACCGGCACTGTGGAGGTTACATTGTGCAGTCCGTTGAGGTTGGTAAGCGTATGGGAAAAACCTATGCCTATTGAGCCCCCTATTGAGGTTACATTGCTCATGCCCGAGAGATTTTGCAGCGACGTTGCCAGCCATACCTCCAATCCTCCTCCAATGGAAGTAAGGTTCGACAATGCGTTGACATGGGTCAGGTTACCATTGCCAAACAGGTTGAAATTGCCACCGATGGCAGTCAGGTTGTGCAAGCCGTTGAGCGTTGTTAGAGGGTTGTTTCTGATATCCAGCAAGCCACTTACATAAGTAAGATTCGACAAAGGAGTGAGGTCGGTTATATTGCTGCCCTGGATGGTAAGATTGCCTGCTATCTGTGTACAATTGGGATACATCGCCTGAAAGTTGTTTACCTCAGCCTGGCTTGTCAAGGTCACATTGCCGGTGGGACACACCGGTACAGGACAGTTGGCTACTACCGCTGTGCGACTGGCGCAGTTGGTAGCATTGTTTTGGATGGTGGCAGCATTGGCCGGCACACCCAGGTAATTGCAGATACTTTCAACAGAACAGGAAGATAAAAGTGGATTGTCCTTAATGGTAAGCGAGGTAAGGCCATGAAGATTCTGCAGACCGGTCAGACCGGTAAGGTTGTTGTGGTTTTGAATCAGCAGGAAGCCATTCATAGAGGTAATATTCTGCAATCCATTAAAATTGGTAAGCGCATGATTAAAGCCCATTTGGATGAATGTGCCTACCGATGCCAGGTTACTCAGTCCTGTAAGATTGGAGAGACTTGTATTGGACCAGATTTCCAGGTCTCCGCCCAGCGAGGTAATGTTTGAAAGCGCTCCCACATTGGTCAAAGCCGTATTGCCAAACAATCGCAGCGCGCCACCAATGAAGGTAAGGTTGTGTAAGCCCTGAAGACTGGATACGGACGTATTGCGCACCTCAAGTTTACCGGTAATGGTTGTAAGCGAAGACAAAGGTGTCAGGTTGTTAATATTGCCGGTTTCAATAGAGAGATCACCTGTAATGGTTGTACAGCCCGCATAAGTTGTCGGAAAAGCATTGACGGCTGCCTGGGTAGTCAATGATAAATTGCCCACCGGACAGGCAGTGGCTTTGTATTTGTTGGCGCTGTCTCCCCCTTTGACGGTAGGTTCTCCTGTCAGGGATGAGGCATAACCCTGCTGTGGAATGGCCCATGCCAAAAACAAAAGAAGGCAGTAAGTAAACTTGTAGTTCATGTGTAAATTTTTTTTCAAATTTACCCCCGCCTTGTGTCCTTTGCAATATAACTTTTGTTATATAGTGATTGTGGTTTTGTTTTCATTAAATGTCGTTTTATGGGTACAAAGTGATAGCCAATAAATGTAAAAATCATGGTGTTTATAAAGCAAAGTTGATATATACCTAAAATCCAATCAAATCTAAAGGAACCGTACAATACCTTGCACGGCGACAACCAAGCAATTTTATTTTATAAATGTCATTGGAAATTTGACTTAATATACATCTTCAAAAGGTTTTGTCGATGCCACGCGGTAAGCGCGTGGTTCCTTCACTAAATTGATCTGCCGATCAATTTTTTTGGCAAAGCCAAAACCGTTCAGTCATCCTAAGCGAAGCAAATTGAACTAAGCGAAGCAAATTGGACTAAGCGAAGCGAATTGCTCTAAGCGCGTAGCGCGAATTGCCCGAGATGCTCTGCATCGAGGATTGCACTAAGCGAAGCGAATTGACCCCTCTACGGGGCTTCAAAATTTATGTAAAAGACAATGTGCCATCAAACATGACCGATGGAGGCTTGTCTGGAAAATACACATTGGTCAAGACTGTAACCAAAGGAGTGGCAGGCAGTACAGCACAGGCCATTGGTGCAGGTAATTATGCAGTGCATGTTGAAAAGCTCAATTTTATCCTTAGCATGGCCAAAGATCGGAAGAGCGTCGTGTAGGGAAAGAG
>CALJKQ010000254.1 GCA_937973565.1 uncultured Saprospiraceae bacterium
ATCATAGTGACAATTTATTGAATGGGTCTATAAAAAAGAGAAATCTCTTTTTGAAATACCCGTAGCGACGCAATATTTTGCGTCGAAATATTTTGCGTCGCCACCTTTGAACCACCAGAATTTAAAGGAATGTATCTCGATTCCCTCCATTATCAGGTATTGTGATTTTATCATCATGTCACCAGGTTGGCTTTTGTCCATTTACCAATTTACTGTATTTATCGTTAGGACGGGTTGACACCTCTTTTGATATACCAATTTACCAATGTACCGATTTACCGATGGGTTGGATTTGTCGTTAGGACGGGTTGACACCTCTTTTTGATATACCAATTTACCAATGTACCGATTTACCAATGGTTTGGATTTGTCGTTTGTACGGGATGTGCAGTAATGTCAATATGGATTGTAAGTCACAAACTTGCAATGGCGGAATGAGGATAAAAGGATATCTTTTATCATCTTAGAAAGTAACAACACTAGTATCACCATTATTCATTAAGACAGGTTTCAACCGATAGGCCCTTTCAATATTTTCCACATTCAATACATCCTTTGCCCTACCTTGTGCAACGACATTGCCCTGGTTTAAAAGTGCTACGGAATCTCCATACTTCAAAGCAATATTTAAATCGTGAATTACAGCAATAAATATCAGGTTTTTTTCTAAAACAAGGGTTTTAATTTTTTCCAAAAAATCATATTGATAATAAACATCAAGAAACGTAAGAGGCTCATCTGAAAGAAGAATTTTGGAAAAGGGAGAATGATTATCCCAAATTTGGGAACATACCCTGGCAAATTGCACTCTTTGCTTTTCACCGCCGCTTAACTCGTTGTAATTTTTTTCACCCAATTTAAGTACATCAAAAAAAGACATAGCTTCTCTGCAAATATCTTCATCTTCCAAAGAAGGGTTATAATTGAAATAGGGAGTTCTGCCCAACATTACTACCTGGTGAACTCTTGTGGGAAAAGAAACTTCCAGATGCTGGGACAACATAGCTCTTTGACGCGCCAGTTTTTCGAAGGAAGTATTATGAACGTTGCAACCATTGTAACACACCCTGCCCTCATCCGGACGGATAATACCATTGATGATATTCATAAGTGTAGATTTGCCCGAGCCATTCGGTCCCATTACAAAATGAACTAATCCTGGTGGATAGCACAAATTGATGTTTGAAAGTGCCAGCGTAGGATTGATTTTATATTTGATTTGCTCAAGGGTTACCATCTAAAAAATATATGCTTTTTTTCGCAAAAGATAAATTAATACTGGGCCACCTACAAAGGATGTAAGTATGCCAATTGGCAATTCTGCAGGACGTACAATCATTCGGGACAAAAAATCAGCCCACATTAAAAAAAGGGCACCCAACACAGTACTCAACAGAAGTATATCTCTTTGATTGGATCCTCTCAATAAGCGAGCAAAATGCGGCGTAATAAGTCCTACAAATGCAATAATGCCTACAAAGCTGGTTACTACTGATATCATAATTACATTAATTAAAAGCACCCACCATTCAAGCTTCTTTACATTGATGCCCATCATAGCAGCATCCCTGGCTCCCATAACCATTGCGTTTAATGATTTGGCTAGTCTCATACTCGCTACCAGCGAAACCATGACTACAGTCGTGACCAACATCAGATTTTGCCAATTTGTTCCTGACAAATTTCCCATAGACCAAAAGGTGATTGATCTGGCCTGAGGGTCTTTGGCAATGTATGAAAGGAATCCTACCCCACTAAGAAAAATAGAATTTACAGCTATGGCTATAAGCAACATGTTTACAACTGAAGATGATTCCAATGTAGTGGCTTTAGTAAGTCCTACCACCATCACAGAAGAAAGGCCGGCACCCATACAGGCCATAATGGGTAATATAAATGAGCCGGCAAACTGCGGAAGAGCCGATCCAAAAACAAAATAAAGCGCAGCCCCGAAGGCAGCTCCACTGGATGTACCCAAGAGCCCGGGTTCAACAATCGGATTTCTGAAATAAGCTTGTGTCAACGCTCCTCCCAGAGAAAGAGCTGCACCAACCATTGCTGCCATTATTGCCCGAGGCAGACGAATTTCTATAAAAATTCTATGATGCAAGCTCGCACCCTTTTGACCTGTTACATAAATAACCAACGAATCTGCAATTTCTGTTAGGCTTATATCCACCGCCCCCAAACTGGATGTTACCATTAGGCTCATGAACAAACACATCAGCAGAAAAAAAATCAGTTTTCCTTTATTCACCATTGCCTGTCTTAGCGTTATACAGCAAATTATGGAGTTGCCTCACAATTCCCGGTGATCTGGGACTTAGGTAAACCAGATCGTGTTCTTCTATTCTATATATCCTTCTTTCTCTTGCAGCAGATGTTGCTCCAACACCGGGCAATGCCTTGATTTTTTCAATGTCGCCCAACCTGTCATAGCCATAATCTGTCATCAAGATTACATCCGGGTCAGCATTGGCCACAATTTCAGGCGATATCTGTCGCATGGCCTTTTCATCCTGAACCGCCATAATTCCACCAGCCATTTCCACCAGTAAAGAGGCTGTATTCTTTTTGGTCATCACTAGGTATGAATTATTGGCTCTGCCAAAATGAATCACAAGCACGCGCAAGGAATCTTTGACCAATGGCATTTCTGCTTTCAGTTTTAACAGGTCATTTTCCATTTGCACAACCAAATGGTTAGCTATCGTATCTTTCCCAAAGAAAGTCCCCATTTCTAAAATTAATTCCTTTAAATCATCAAATGTTTTTGCATCATGCACAAATGATTTCATCGGTATTTTTAAATTTTCCAATTGCCTGATAACATGTTCTGGCCCTATGTTATTGTCGTGCAAAATCAAGTCGGGTTTTGCAGCCAGCATAGCCTCAACACTCAAAGCTCTATGATAGCCCACTGTTGGCAATTTTTTAACAGCTTCCGGATAATTGCTGGATATGTCCACAGCAACAATTTGTTGTGATGCTCCCAATGCCCATATTAATTCGTTATATTGCTTGGATATGCATACAATCCTTTTTCCTCCATCGGTTTGTTTTTCCTGATTTGAAAATCGGTCACATGAAATGGATACAAGCAGCAAAAGCCAAATACCTATCCTAATTTTATACATGATATCTAAATTTTAAAATAAGGGGACGAAGTCCTTCGTCCCCTTATCGAATTAAAAATTATATTTCAGATTCAACCCACCAAAATAATTGATTTCGGAAGGTGCCGGCAAGTATGCATCCGGCAATTGGTTCAAAAACACCATGGCATAGTTTTGATGGCCCGTGATGTTGCTTGCGCCAAAATATAGGTTGAGTCCTATGTGATCGCCTAGGTTGGCATTGTACCCAACTTTGGCATTCAAAAGCTGATAGGTACCTGTTTCATTGACATTGTCTGATGTGTAGTACATTTTATCGCGGTGTGTATATGTCGCATTAAAATAAATACCTGCATGGGTTTGTACATCTAAGCCAACATTAAATGTTACCGGCGGGACGCCTGCCACTACCTTGTCGGTAAAATCTACTTCAACTACGGATTTTTTATCGCCGCTAAGTTGCTGGTATTTAAAATTGCCATACCTGAAATGAGAGTAAGTGGCATTTACAAAGGGTGAAATCGACTTGATGCCGCTTTCGGACTCGTAAACAACTGCCTTAATCATGGCTTCAATACCCATGTTTTTTTGCTCACCTGCGTTGGCAACATACACGTATGAGGTAGCCGTATTGGTTGCATTGGGCACTGCAATGGTTGTCATTTTATCCTTGTATTGGGTATAAAATCCAGCCAGTTGATAACTGATTTTACCTTCAGAAAGTGCGCCTTTTGTACCCACTTCATATTGTGTAGCTTTTTCCGGTTTTAAATCCTTGAGTACCTGACCCGTGAGCGGTACAAAGAAATAAGAACTCACTGGCGCTTTATATCCCTGGCTGAAAGAAGCATAGACAGATATGTTTTTTGACACCAATTTGTTGATGGCCAATTGCGGTGAAATCATGCCGGTAAAATCATTGCTGAAGACACGGGGTTTTTGGGTACCCTTGGGATTGTTAGGGGTATTGTTGTTGGCATCGTAAAATCTGTCGTTGAGTTCAATGCCCAACTTTGTCCATCCGATGCCGGCTGTGATCGACAAATCACCGGGAAGACTGAGCATCCATTGTGAAAACAATGCCATTGTTTTGGAAGTCGTGTATTGATTGGATCGCAGTGTACCAATCAAATTATATCCGGTTGGGTGAAAACTGTCGACCACCATCGGGTAACCGAGGGTCTGCGCATTTTGTGCCTGCCACTCAATACCGGTTTTACCGCTCAGCAAGATTTTGTCACTTAAAGAAAAATTGGCGTCAAAACTTGATCGCAGTCCATAATTGACCGATGATTTGTCTGTCCATCCTCCGGCAGAACTCACATTGCTGATCAAGCCGGTACCAAAAACAGATGTCGTATTGGCCCATGATTTATTAAACTGGTAAGTATGTCCCAAACCTGCTCTGAAAGTGCGCACGTTGGAGTGTGCATCGTTTTTAATATAAGCCGGATTGCCCGAATAGTCCTTGACAGCCCATTGCTCTTTGGTGATCTCTCCATTTCGGGCATCGTAGCTGTTGCTATATCCAAAATAAACATTGAGATCTTGTTTTTTATTTAGAGAAAATGCCCCCATCAGGTTGGCAAAATGTTTATTTGAGTGGGTATGAGGCATAAAGCCATCATAACTTTGTTTACCATAGTTGGCAATCAATGAAGCGTTTTCCCGGCTGGTTTGAAAAGTGGTTGTATACCTGCGTAAGCCGTAACTGCCGGCGATGACTTCCTGCCCCAAAGACGTTCTGCCCGGTTGTGGCTTAACAGTCTGTAAATTGACTACACCTGCAATGGCCTGTCCATACAAAGTTCCTGATGGCCCCTTGATGATGTCTACCTGACCCACTGAACCAAAGTCGATATCATCCATCAGCGTAATTCCTTCTGCATCCGTCACCGGTATGCCATTGAGGTAAACTTTATAGCCCTGTCCGTCAAAATTGCTGTTGATGCCGTTGGTGCCCCGTGCACCGTTTCCATAACCCCGAATATTAAATTGCTGTCCGGCGGAAAAGGTTCTGCGCTCCATCAAAACTCCGGGGATGTTGATGTTGATGGCATCGTCCAACAACAATCCTGTTGTTCTTTTAAGCTCTGTTGCACCCAACCTTGGATTCGACAATGGCTGGAATAAGGCTGCCCGGGCAGGGTTGCCTTTTGCTACCACTTCTACCATATCCAGCGTGTTGGAGCGGGTTCTGAGGTACACCGTTATTTCCCCGCCACAGGCCATCTGCGCCGAATACGTTTCATATCCTATATAGGAAATGCTGATCATAATAGAATCCGACTGGCAGGGAATGGAAAAGGCTCCATTGAGATCTGTGGTCATAAACCTGGATCCATTGACCGATATAGTTGCACCGATCAGAGGCAATTGACTGTCGTGATCAAATAACCTTCCTTCCAAATTCTGGGCTTTGGATATATAAGACAGTATTGTAAATAATATGAGTAAACCTATATTTTTTTTCATTGAAATTAGTTGAAAATAATAAAATCGGGATACACCGTTAGGTGTAGCCATTTTCACAACCGGGGTAGCTGCCTGGCAGCTACCCTTCTATTAACTATGTAAATAATGGAGTTGCGGAGGAGGACTATCCGGTTCACCAGACATGCCTTTGATGGGTAACTTATTACACCATAATTGTTTTGCCACCGGAGGCCTTATCAGGAGTTCCGGCGCAGTCTCCGTTGGGTAGTATAACATCAGGAACTTAAACAACTTCCCTGCAAAAGATTTTCCTGCGTTTTCCTGGTCCGATTTCTTTTTCACCCATTCGTCCAACTTGCTAAAAAGCTGCTGTTCCTGGATATCGTTTATACACCAATAAATTTTCCATTTGCCACAATTCTCTGCTTTTACAATATCATAAAGTTGCCCTTTATACCTGAATTCATTGGCTTTAATCCACTCCAGTTCTTTGATATCTTCGGGGAGAAATTCCAATACATGCAGATCTTCACTCCTCAGCCCACGCTTTATTTGTCTTTTGATTTCTCTCCGAATCCGGGTCTGCTCAATTTTAAATAATGTAACAACACCCCCAAAATCGAGGAACAAGGCAGACAGGAATAATATGATGACAATTTTTTTCAACCCCACCAAATGTAGGAAATAATTGATGATTGCAAAAATTCTTTAGACCAAGGTAAGTTGTTGCACCCTTGACAGAGATCGGCACAATTTATTTTATTTAACAAATTTCATTGTCTGTTATGTAAACTTAATGGGCAAATGACCAGCCAACTAACACATGTTCAATGAATTGTGGTTTATGGTCGTGTATTTTTCTATTCTGAGATCCATGCTTATGTGTCATTTAGATTCTGAAAACAACCCATAATCAACCCTCGTCGAATTAGATAAATCATAATAAAGTGTCGGCCACCATAATATTCAACTGCATTGTGCCCTTGACTGATTTGAGATTTAAATTCACCATTATATCTTTTACCCAATATTGCGATTGTTATTGCTTTCCAAGGGGAGGGCTTTATTCGTTCATTTTAACTATCTTGCACCATATTTCATTCGGCGCAGGTATTGGCTTGGACAGTCTGGGATAGACCAAACCAAGACATACACATGAATCCTACCTATTACCCAGTTGAAGCCATGACACCCTTTGCCCAGAGTGCATTGTGGCAAATTAATCGCGAATATTATCAACACGTTGGCATAGAGGCCTGGACCAGCGGGCTGGTACCGCATCACCTTACCAGCAATGCCATGGTGGGAAAGACCTATGCATCACTCATACTGGGCTTGCTCACCGATTTGGGCTTGCAGGGCAAAAACAATGAGACGGTGTACATCCTTGAATTGGGAGCAGGCCATGGCAGGTTGGGCTTTTACATCTTGCAGGAACTTGAGATCATGGCAGAGCAAAGTGCCATCGCATTGCCACCTTATTGTTATGTTTTGAGCGACATCGTTGCCAAAAACCTGGATTTTTTTGCTGAACATGAAAACTTCCAGGCTTACATCCAAAAGGGACGATTAGACATGGCATATTTAGATGCGATGGAGGAGAAAGACATTGTTTTATTGAAATCGGGTACGGTACTTTCACCCGGAGGCATGAAACAACCGGTCGTAGTGGTGGCTAATTATTTTTTCGATACCATTCCTCAAGATTTGTTTTACATAAGGCAGGGTGAACTCGCAACCTGTCAAGTGGCGCTGGAATCCGATATACCACCACAAGAAGCGCCAGGCAGTCTCTTGCCCCATCTCAGACTGAGGTACGACACCCGACCGACTACCCTGCCCTATTTCCATGAACCCATTGCCGATCAGGTTTTGGAAAGTTATGTAGCAACCATGAAAGAAACCTGTTTGTTGATTCCCTTTGCAGGCATGGCCTGTCTCAACAGCATGCGCAAATTATCTTCAGGGGGGGCGATGGTACTGACCATGGACAAAGGCAGTCACCTGGCATCTTTGTTGGATCACAAACCCATGCCCGACTATGTGACCCATGGCAGTTTTTCACTCAATGTCAATTATCATGCCCTGGCCCGTTACACGGAATTAACGGGCGGAACAGCCCTTTTTCCCGGAGAGTCTAATTTCAACCTGGAATTGGGCTGCCTTATTTGGCTGCCGGAAAATCAGAACTGGAAATCCACCTTGGCTGCCTACACCCGTTTTGTAGATGACTATGGACCCGACGACTTTTTCAGCATTACGCGCATGGTCTATCCACTTGCAGACAAGCTTACCCTGAGGGACACCATTGCCCTGTTGCGATTGAGTGGATATGACACCGTTTTTTTCATCAATCTGTTGCCGTGGTTCAAACAAAAAGTCAAACAAGTCACCTACCCCGAAAGGAGTCGGATTGCAGAGACCCTGCACAAAATCTGGGGCCGGTACTTTCACCTCAATGATACCCTCGACCTTGCCTTCGAAATGGCGGGCATTTTCTACGACCTTGGCTACTACGATCAAGCCCTCACTTTTTTTGATCACAGTGAGCATCGCTATGGACCCAGCGAAGACAGCAGGTACAACATTGCGTTGTGTCTGTACCAATTGAGGAGGGATGAAGATTTAATACAATTGATTAATGCTACCCTGAAAGCATTTCCTGCTTATCAACGAATGGAGGAGTTAAGAAAGCTGGAGTTGTGAGGTAAGGGAGTAGCCGCTGTCGGCTGTCGGCAACCGCTGTCCGGTAACCGCTGTCGGCTTTTTGGTGAGCGGTCCCTACACCGGCTTAGTGGCGTAGGGACGGCGTAGGAACAAGCCTGTCTAGCTGGTGTTAGCCAGTTAGATGAACAGGGCAATGCATTGTGTTTTTAAAATCTTGTCACCCCTTCGGGGTTACGGTTGTGGGGCTAACGATTTTCTATCATCATGGCACCCCTATGGGGTTAATCTGATTAACCATCTTTTCCTATCATTTTGTCACCCCTACGGGGTTAGTTTGGTGGGTCTCAATGTCACCCCTGCGGGGTTACGGCTGTGGGGCTATCGTTTTTCTATCATCATGGCATCCCTACGGGGTTAATCTGATGAACCATCTTTTTTCTATCATTTTGTCACCCCTACGGGGTTAGTTTGGTGGGTCTCAATGTCACCCCTACGGGGTTACGGCTGTGGGGCTAACGTTTTTCTATCATCATGTCACCCCTATGGGGTTATTTTGATGGGTCTCGGTGTCACCCCTGTGGGGTTACAGCTGTGGGGCTAACGTTTTTCTATCATCATGGCACACCTTTGGGGTTAATCTGATGTACCATCTTTATTCTATCTTCTTGCCACCCCTACGGGGTTAGTTTGGTGGGTCTCAATGTCACCCCTGCGGGGTTATGGCTGTGGGGCTATCGTTTTTCTATCATCATGGCACCCCTATGGGGTTAATCTGATGAACCATTTTTATTCTATCTTCTTGTCACCCCTACGGGGTTATTTTGGTGGGTCTCGGTGTCACCCCTGCGGGGTTAGTTCGGTTGGTCTAGATGTCACCCCTACAGGGTTAAAAATGCGGGGAAATTGTTTTTCTATCATCATGGCACCCCTATGGGGTTATTCATTTTGTCGATGTAATGAATAGGTCTATAAAAAAGAGAAATCTCTTTTTGAAAAACCCGTAGCGACGCAAAATTTTGCGTCGCCCTTCTTGAACCCCCGAGGTTCTAAAGAATTGTATATATATTGATTCCATTCATTAACACGTATTACGTTTTTTTCAATGTGTCACCAGTTGGATAAGGTCCATTTACCAATGGGTTTGTTTTGTTGTTAGGACGAGACAGTTCCTTCTTTTGATATACCAATTTACCGATGTTCCGGTTTATGGATGATTTGTTGTTTGAACGGGATGGGCAATCATGCCAATATCGATTGCAAGTTACAAACTTGCAATAACAAACATGTATTGACCTAAGTGCGAAGCACGTATTGACCTAAGTGCGAAGCACGTATTGCACTGAGTGCGAAGCACGTATTGCACTGAGTGCGAAGCACGTATTGACCTAAGTGCGAAGCACGTATTGACCTAAGTGCGAAGCACGTATTGACCTGAGTGCGCAGCACGTATTGACCTAAGTGCGAAGCACGTATTGACCTGAGTGCGAAGCACGTATTGACCTGAGTGCGAAGCACGTATTGCCCTAAGTGCGTAGCACGTATTGCACTGAGTGCGCAGCACGTATTGACCCAAGCACGTATTGACCTACTTCTCCTTCGTCCCAATACAAATCTGCATGCCCAGACTGTAATTGTAGGGTTCATAAGGCAGCCAGGTTTTGCCTAGGTGCATGGCGTATTGCCATTGGGCATTGCAGCGAAAATATTTGAAACCTAAGCTGACTTGAAAACCCGGTTCTAAAAAGTAGTGGACGTTTTGGGTTTTGAGGCCTTCTGAAATAATATTGGGATATAAGGGGTAATTGCCGCTTGCATTGTAGTAATGCATTTGGCTCAAACGCCACATGGCGGAAATGGAAAATATGTTGGTGCGCAGGGTGGCCGATGATTGCAGGGCGAGTCTGAAAAAGTTGGCGTCCAGGCGGTCTATGGTGTAGGGTTCTGTAAAGGGGTTGCGATTGCGGGCATATAGGCTGCCAAAAGCTAGCGTGGCATAATTTTCTACGATAAAAGGGCCAGGTGCCTTGTAATAACCAATACCTCCTTCAATGCTGGATGCTCCCCCTAATAAATAGTTGTCATATTGACTGCGTTCTTCGAAGGTGAAAGCATTGACCATGATGCCCAATTGATCGGTGAGCGCATAGGCACCCTGGAGGTTTTTTCCATCAAAGCCAATGGAACCACCAATCCGTAAATCGCCTTTTTTTTGTAATTCAGGAACCTGAATCCGATTGGGTTTGTAAACAACAGGACTGCATCCTATAGCAAAGCTGAGGCCAAGGGCCAGTGTTAGCATTCGTATCATTGTGTTCGGGTTTTAAAGAAAAAGAAAAGAATACTTTAATTTACTTTTTAGTTTTTTTTATTCAGTTAATTGTCGGGGTCTGTTTTTTTCTTGCTTCCTATTGCAGGAAAGGAAAGTTGGATTCCGGCGCTTAGATTATAATCATTATAATAAAAATTCGACATATGTCCCAAATGATAACTAGACTGTATCTGAAGATTTAATCGTACGTTTTTATATCCAGCTCCAATCTGAATAGCCGGTTCAATGAACCCTTGTATTGGATTACTTCTGAGATAGCTTCCTAAATTAATATTATATTGCGAATAATTACCTTGTATATCATTGTAAGTTAAATTTGTATAACGACAAGCTCCGCTAATTGAAAAATACTCATGCTGAAATGTGATTGAAGATTGCAATGAAATCTTTGTAAAATCTGAAATTAATTTACCATCGTCATCAGGATATGCATTGGATAAAAATTCTTTTTTATTGTAAAAATTCCCAAATCCAATAGTTCCATAATTCTCAAAAATGAAATTTCCTTTGCTCTTAAAATAACCTCCTCCTATTTCAAATCCGCCACCTCCAGCCTCTTGAAATCCTCTAGAATTAGTGCTTTGGCCATAACTAGCATAATTGCCAATTATACCGATATTATTTGTTATAGCATAAGCCATAAGTGCCTCAAATTGAAGGTATCCTGTTGCAGCACTTACTCTAATATCACCTTTATTCCTCAACTCTGGTATATTAATTCTATTTGGTGCGTAAAATTCAGGAGCGCAACCCACTACAGGAATTATAAGTAGCATGATAAAAATATTTTTCATGATATCTAGATTTTTAGAAAGAGGGAGCTTATAGCCCCCTCCCGAAAGTTATTTAATAATAATTAGTTTCTGCTGGTGTACTTTTTGGAATGATTTATTTTTGAATTCCAGGGTGTAAACGCCATTTGTCAGAAAAGATAAGTCCATCTTATTTTGGGTTCTCAATGAGGTAACTGTACGACCAAAGGCATTGTAGATCGTAACGATGCCATAATCATTGTCGTCATAAATATCAAC
>CALJKQ010000255.1 GCA_937973565.1 uncultured Saprospiraceae bacterium
CTGTATTTGTCAACACTATCGTATATCCCAATACCTGACCCGCTGCTGTAACCGGACTCGGTCCACTGGTCCTCGTCTTCACTATCGTCAATGACGGACTTTGGGTTACCGGTGTCGTGGCACTTGAATTTTGTGGCGTCGGTGTTTGGGTTGTCGTAACAGTTGCCGTATTCACCAGGTTACTGCCTGCATCAATATTGGCCTGTGTTACAGTATAATTGATTGTATATGTCCACGTCTCTCCTACGTTCAATTGTCCGTTGGTGCTGATGCTCTCTGTAGGACCACTCAGCGTGCCCGCAGACCCATTCGGTAAGAGGTCGGTGGTATTGACTCCTGTCAATGTCTGGTTGCCTGTATTTGTCAACACTATCGTATATCCCAATACCTGACCCGCTGCTGTAACCGGGCTAGGTCCACTGGTCCTTGTCTTCACTATCGTCAATGACGGACTTTGGGTTACCGGTGTCGTGGCAGTTGTTGTTGTTGGACCCGGCACCTCTGTTGTGGTTACTGACGCTGTATTCACGATCGAACCTCCTGCATCAATATTGGCCTGAGTAACAGTATAGTTTATGGTGTATGTCCATGTCTCTCCCACATTGAGTTGTCCATTGGAACTAATGCTCTCAACAGGTCCAGTAGGTGTTCCCGCTGAACCACTGGGTAGAACGTCCGTTACATTTACACCCGTTAGCGTTGTATTTCCGGTATTGGTAACAACAATTTGGTAATTAATAATTTGTCCAGCAGCTGTCACTGGATTGGGACCTCCAGTTTGGGTTTTAGCGATATTCAATGACAGAATTGAAGGAAGGACAAAAACAGTATCCAATACAATTAAACAGTTGGGTGGACTGAGTTTATCACATATTTGATAGGGCACCTGATAAGTTCCAGCCGGTGTACCGGGTGTAACGGTTATCGCACCGGTTGTAGTATTAAGTGAAATGCCTGATGGCCATGTGCCTGATTGAGCAATGGTGGCGTTGCCCGCTCCCCCTAAAGTAGCGGGGCTGCCATTGATCTGGTCGTTTGAAACCACATTGGCGATTGCAGTACCCCCTGTATAACTGTATACAGTGCCCGTTTCTCTGACTGCACTCACACAAACAATAACATCCAGCGTATCTTTTACATCACTAACGCCGCCGCATGGAGGAGATATGGTATAAGCCAATATTACCTGACCTGGACCTGTGAAACTCAAGTTGTTACCTACCAAGGTACCCGGACCTGAAAATACTGACAAAGTTCCACCTGGT
The DNA here is from genome assembly GCA_937973565.1 of uncultured Saprospiraceae bacterium. Taxonomy (GTDB): domain Bacteria; phylum Bacteroidota; class Bacteroidia; order Chitinophagales; family Saprospiraceae; genus JADKBO01. The sequence goes on from CALJKQ010000255.1 coordinate 1,266, forward strand.
GGAGATGCAGAAACAGTGGCTGTTTGCGTTGTACAATAATTGCCGCCTGTACCGGAAGGTGTGATAGAGAGTATAATTTTGGGTATGGCATCGGCTGCACAGATAGCGACGTTTGCAGTTGCGTACGTCACACTTGCTTCAGTTGCACTGGCACCTGAACCATTACCCATTGATCCATTTATTCTATGACCAACATATCCAAAATTCAATTCACACTTTTTAACATATAAAGAAGTATGTCCGCCGGTTTCCAAAGCGATCATCTCATCTGTTCCCGCAATTCCATTGGGTTTTCCAGGATCGGCGGGATCGGTTCCTCTACCCAACATCGAAAGGGCGTTTTCACCAAAATTATATACTTGAGCACCTGTAGTAAGCACATTGATGGCTGCAAATGAACTCCCACCACTGTCATTTTCATTGGCTGCAATCCACTTGATATCATTCATAACAGGGCCCGATGAGCTTGTATATCTAGGTTGCACCCAGCTGGTTCTGTCTGTTGTTGTCCAATCACCCAATTGTCTTAAACCATTTTCTCCGACAGCATATAGGTTGTTGTCTGTAGACAATATGTAATAGGAAGGATTAACCGCGAAATTGCAAGTAATGGATATCATTTTTGCAGAGTGTCCTGAATTGAATGTAGGCAATGTCATTGGGGTCGCCCTGTTCCGGCTGTTCATTGGCGTACCATTTCCCAAGTAGGTATTCCCTCCCCAAGTCCAGATATTTCCATCTGAACCCAGTGCATAGGCAACATTAAAAGATATTCTGCACGCCACAATTCCCGATAAAACAGGATTGCCAGATGCATTCGTAGTTACCTGTGACCATGCTGTACTGCTTCCGCCAGCACCAACACCTCTGATTTCCGTAGATTGTGATAGCACAAATACACTTCCTGAACAGGTAACAATGGCTAATGAATTCGCAGAAGCTGTAATCATTTTTACATCAACCGGATCTACACCGGCCGGCAAACCATCCGCTTGACCATTGATGGTCAACTTTTGAAAAGTAGTACTGGAAGTAATGGAATTGGCTAAAACTGCTCCTTCTGAACCCCATGCAAATAATCCGGTAGTTGTTAATAAAATACCTTGGACGTTCTGATAGAAGTTACTACCCAAAGTTGCTTTGAGAGGGGTACCTGTTAAAGCAGGATAATTTGTTGAATTAACATCTAAAGGAGATAAGGCATGTGATGAACCATTATTGTTCATGTATTCACCCCAAACTTTAAATCCACCTGTGCTTGTTCTTACAATGGTGGAGTGGAAAGAGGATACAAAGTTGTCGTACTCTATTGTATTCCGGTTGGTTGTGGAAGTGGAAAAAGCATTGGAATAATCCGTACCTGCACATCCTTCTCCCGTATCAAATCCGCATTGACCATATATATGGGTCGAAACCAAAAGTTGCAGACATGCCGCAACAATCCAGATAAACTGTTTCATAAACTTATTTGAGCAACTGATATTATTCTGTTTCATTTTGAATGCGGTTTGGTTTATTGGTTAATCGGATGAGTCATAGAATATGCCTGCACCATGCCATTGACATCGACAAAATCAAACATGATGTATGCCGGCATAGAAGCTTTGCCACTCAGATGATAGGTAAGTGTTTGTTTACCTTCTCTAAGGGTTGTTGCAGGATCCAGATGGGCCGAAATTTCTGTTCCAACCCCTGCTGTTCTTACTTCGGTTTCAGAAAAAGTTATAGGTAAAAAGGGGTTGTACCTTTCGATGGTCACCGGTACCAGCATGGTTATTCCTTCTGTACTCAGTCCCACCCTTATGCTGTCTGTAAATGTCACTTCATCGTAATGAAAGGTCATTCGCACATTAGATACCTTTAAACTTATCATATCCGGACAAGTATTATGTGCGCAGGAACCGGGTTCAATTACCAGGTTTTCATGAATGTTGACCTGAAAATTACCGGGTACATTAAAAACATATTCATTCAGGGAATTGCCACTGCCACTGGCTATGATACCGGAATTATCTTCAATTTCCCAGGTTGTTTCCGGTTTGAGCATGCCCATACCCAAAGTACTGCCGAAGGGAATGGTTTTTTCCATTACGATGGCCGCTGTTTTCGAAAATCTGATATTATTGGATGGAAACGCATTGCCCTGAGCTATTAATTCCTGAGCCATGGGTAAGGCAAGTAAAACAGCTAACACTACGAGTCGTAGGTTTGACCTGAATAAGAGAGATAGGACAAAACAACTTGCCCCTGACAGATTTGTAATCATGACAGAATCTATAATTAAATGTTTGTGTGAAAATTTCTTTGTGAAATGTTGGGCCTGGTTGTCCAACATACCCAGGTGATTTGGGTCGATTTTTATGGAATTGGAAAATATGCCACTTGGAGTGTGCCTCAGGGAGGATGACACAGGCGTAAGATCTTGAAAACTTGTTTTATTGAAATGCAGGAAGTTGAAATTCCTAACCATCAATCCCGTAAATGACATATTGCAGCAATTTTATGTATTAAAACAATACAGTTCTATTGCCTTCTCAGGATTGTATAAGGTTGGATTCGGAAAAACCCACTATGGGCTGCTTTCCAAAATGCAAATATAAAGATTAAATCATATTTATAAAATATATAATATCATTTTTTCCTCTTGCTATTATTTCATTTTCTATAAGATCGGCTAATCCAATGTAAACAGATTTTTCAGATTTATAGCCTGTATAATTTAAGCAATCTTCTCTATCAAAATAAAAGTAGTCTTTATCTTTAAAGAGATTGTTCATAATATAACCGAATACTTTTATTCCTTGACTTTTTAAATCAAAAAATGCTGAAAACTGAGATAAGTATATTTTTGTAAACCTTTCTTCATCAACTTCAATTTGCTTTACAAATTGAGTATGCCCTACAGTATTATTATCATTATCAACAGCTCTAAGTATAGCCTTTTGAGAAGTAGTTCCTGCCGTTCTATACTTTTTTACAACATGATTATTTACCTGTTCAACAGCTTGTTTAAGAAAAGGATTTTCTTTATTTTTCTCAAAGCTTTGTAGTGTATTTTTTATACCTTTTTTCAATTCCATTGTAAATATATTTAAGTCAAATTACAAGACAAAAGTAATTAAATTACATTAATATTGTAAAAAAATATCCAAATATTTACAATCTCATTGTACACCTATTACAATCTCATTGTACACCTATTACAATTACCCCCCCCTATTCATAGTACTTTACATTACTTTCCTTCTTAGTTCTTCTAATGGGGGTTTTTCCCCCATTAGCCTTTACTTTTTTTCTGCTCTCCATTCAACAAATTTATCTTTCGTTATTGGGTTCTTTCGGAAGAACTGATCCATGTCTTTTAGAAGCCGTTCCTGTTCTTTGGAGATGATTGCATTTTCTTTCAGCAGTTCCGCTCTGTACTCCTCTTGAATTTTGGATTTTGTGGTAAATGCTTTCCCATACGCAAATAGAGCAAAAAAACTAATAATAAGCATAGCGACAGAAGACACCCACACATAGAGGCTTAAATTTGGTACTTTTAAGCGCGAATTAAGGCGTTTTATGTTTTCTTCGGCTCTAGATTCGTAAAAAGAATTTAAATCGCTTAAATCAGGCTTAATTTCAATCTTCTTTAATTCCTCAATTTTTAATTCCAAACAACCCGTTTCTTTTTCTAATTTTAAAACAGTTTCCGAAAGTTCATTGCCAATTTTGCGTTCTTTCAAGACATTGGAGTTTATTTTCTCTGCGCTCTGGGAGATGATCTCCGCAAGCTGTCGGTTGGTATAGTCTGCCATATTTTATTTTTTAGTATGTTTGTACCGAATCGATTTTTTATTCATCGAATTTGTGTTTTTGCCCTGTAGTTCATCTACGGGGTTATTTTTTTCACATTTCCAATCCTTCATCAATGACTATTTTTACTAGTTTTTTTGCAATTTTTAAATAAGGCGGACTAAGATTCGGAATTTTTACTTTGTTCTGCAGAAGATTTTTTACTCCTGTATTTTTTCCGATCTCCGAAGCCTTAAAGGTCATAGCGCTCTGCTCGTGATGAAGCTTGAAACCCTGCATTACTCCTTGTTTGTTGATGGTAGGAATTACTTCCACTCCCCTGCTCTTCATCAGTTCAGAATACTGCTGAAAATCATGAGCTTTGGTTTTGGCAAAGTCGTGTGCCTGTTTGATTTCTTCTTTTACCGGCGATATCGTCACTTCGTTAATCTTTTTCCAATCCTTAGCCGTTAAAAGTCCTTTTTCCTGTGCAATTTTCTCTGAAATATCCTGGCTTCTTTTGCTTATAAAACTGTCGGAAACAGCCTTTCCGTGTTCATCGATACGGTTGGCAATAATGTGGATGTGCGTTTGCCCTGTGCTTTGATGTACGGTTGCTAAATATTGGT
>CALJKQ010000256.1 GCA_937973565.1 uncultured Saprospiraceae bacterium
TAAAGATGAGTTTTGGTTATTAAATTGAGTAATGCCCGTTGACTTTGTCTCCGGGCTTTTTTATTTTCTGACTCCAACAATCTCCAAAAATTGTTTCGCTCCTTACTTATCTTTGCCCCTATCAAACACAGAGAATTTAATGAAAATCATTTCCTGGAATGTTAATGGTTTAAGAGCAACCATCGGAAAAGAATTCCATAGTCACATAGAAGTGTTGTCCCCTGATATCGTTTGCCTGCAGGAAACCAAAGCACAGGACGATCAGGTAGCCGAAGCATTGGCCCCCATGAAAGATTGGTTTATATACAGCAACTCTGCTGAAAAGAAAGGTTATTCCGGAGTAGCCATACTTTCCAGAATCAAGCCCTTATCCGTCACCAGGGACATTGGTATTGAAGAACATGATACAGAGGGAAGAGTAATCGTTGCAGAGTATGAAAAATTCTACCTTGTCAACGTGTACGTTCCCAATAGCGGAGAAGGCTTAAAAAGGCTTTCTTACCGGTCGGAATGGGACAAAGCATTTGCCGCTTATCTTTCTAAATTAAAAAAGAAAAAGCCTATTGTTGTAACGGGAGATTTTAATGTTGCTCATCAGGCTATAGATCTGGCAAGACCTAAAGAAAACTACAACAAAACTTCAGGATATACACAAACAGAAATAGACGGTATGGATGGCCTTCTCAAAGTTGGTCTTATCGATGCATACAGACATTTATATCCGGAAAAAGTACAATACACGTTTTGGAGTGTTCGATTCGGAGCCAGAGCAAAAAATGTAGGCTGGAGAATAGATTATTTCCTGGTCGATAAAAAATTGGCTGATGCACTGGATGCCTCAATGATTCATGACCAACTGATGGGCTCTGACCATTGCCCGATTGAACTAACCATCAACGATTAAAAAATATGATTGAGACCACCTTGTCATTTGCAGAAGCCATTACCCAGGGAATTCCAACTGAATTACCACCGGCTGTTGCACTTACACCCGAATTTCCGCATGCACCCAAACGCAATATTTCTAAACTTACTGCATCGGATTTAAAATTGGCCATCATCAATGCCTTGCGGTATTTTCCTGGTGAGTGGCATAAAACCCTCGCCCCGGAATTTGCAAAGGAATTAAAACAATATGGCAGGATCTACATGTACCGCTTCAGACCTGATTATAAAATGTTTGCAAGGTCCATTGACGAATACCCCGCGAAATGCAGACAGGCAGCAGCCATCATGCTTATGATCCAAAACAACCTGGATCCCAAAGTGGCAAAATATCCTGAAGAACTCATCACGTATGGTGGTAATGGTTCCGTTTTTCAAAACTGGGCCCAATACCTTTTGACCATGAAGTATTTATCTGAAATGACAGAAGAACAGACCCTGGTGATGTACTCCGGTCACCCGCTGGGCTTGTTTCCTTCTCATGCCCGTGCTCCAAGGGTTGTGGTTACCAATGGTATGATGATACCCAACCACTCTTCAAAAGATGACTGGAATAAATACAACACCCTGGGTGTAACATCCTATGGTCAAATGACGGCCGGATCTTATATGTACATAGGTCCGCAAGGCATTGTCCATGGTACTACCATTACCCTACTCAATGCCGGCAGAAAACTATCACCTGGACAAGAAGACCTGAGAGGTAAAATCTTTGTAACGTCGGGATTGGGAGGAATGTCCGGTGCGCAGGCATTGGCCGGCATCATTACAGGTGCCGTATGTGTAATCGCTGAAGTTGACAACGATGCAATAGGGCAAAGGATTGCAGATGGCTACATATTGAAAGAAAATGTATACACATCAAGCGATGCCATCATTCAACGCATTCGTCAATGCCAAATCAATAAAGAAGCCATCGCCCTCATTTACCATGGCAATATTGTAGATCTTTGGGAAAGCCTGGTAAAACACGATGTATTTGTGGATCTGGGCTCTGATCAAACATCATTGCACAATATAGATGATCTTGGCTACTGCCCACAGGGCCTTTCATTTGAAGAAGCCAAAGAGCTTTTGAATAATGACAAGGCCGCTTTGATGTCCATGATTAAACAAAGCCTGATTAAGCACGTTGCTGCCATCAATGCCATGGTGGAGAAAGGAATGTATTTTTGGGATTACGGCAATGCATTTCTCAAGGAAGCGGGTGAAGCCGGTGCCGATGTATGGGCTGACCAACAAGAAGGAAGATATAAATATCCAAGCTACGTGCAGGATATAATGGGGCCTATGTGTTTCGACTTTGGTTTTGGTCCCTTCCGCTGGGTATGCACTTCAGGATTGAAGAGCGATCTTGACCTTACGGATGCCATTGCACTGCAAGTGATGAGAGAATTGCAAAAGACAGCGCCTGCAAGTATTCAGGGGCAACTCAATGACAATATTATCTGGATAGAACAGGCAGATACCAACATACCCATCGTAGGATCAAAATCCAGGATCTTGTATGCAGATGCAGAAGGAAGAATTAAGATTGCACTTGCCTTTAATGAGGCCATAAAGAATGGAAGTATCAAAGGTCCGATTGTATTGGGTAGAGATCACCATGATGTATCCGGCACTGACTCTCCATACCGGGAAACATCCAATATTTACGATGGATCCAAATTTACGGCCGATATGGCTGTCCACAATTTTGTGGGTGATGCTTTCAGAGGGGCTACCTGGGTTTCACTTCACAATGGAGGTGGTGTAGGATGGGGAGAGGTTATCAATGGAGGTTTTGGTATGGTAATAGATGGAAGCGTCCAGAGCGAGACCAACATCAAATCCATGTTGCATTGGGATGTCAACAATGGCATTGCGAGAAGAAGCTGGGCAAGAAACGCAGAAGCCATGGAAGCTATTCAACGAGCCATGGAAATGGAACCAAACTTAAAAGTGACGATGCCCCAATTGGTATCAGAAGATGTGGTGAATAACATTGATTTGGCGGGTGATGCTTGATAAGACCATCATCATTTATAAAGGAGATCAATTAACTGCCTACTTCTACCTTGGTTTGGGCATGTTTATGGTGCTAGCCTCCGGTTTTCTATTTGCTTTTACACAAAAAATTGGCTGGTTTTACCTCGCTATTGGATTAAGTCTTTTTGCTGCTTTTTCCATTGGGAAGGCAGTGTACGTCTATTTCAAAGCCAACCAGAAACTCGGTTATTTTAATCAGTTAATGCAGCTGAGTAATGGGGATCTCAAACAAGAGATAGTTGAAAATCATAAAAGACTGGATAAAAAAGCACTGAATCGCAGAAGATACCTATACACCTTGATTTCCTCATTTGTGCTATTAATCGGAGGCATCATTTTTGGGGAAACCGGTCTTGCCATTGGAAGTTTTGTTCCGGTTATTCTATACGCTGGAATAGAATTTTGCGTCAGTCTTTTAAGCGAATTCCGACTTTGGGAGTATCAAAGACAACTGGAAAAATATAGTGAAACCGATGGGATATCTGCACAGGATTCATGATTTTACCCCAGCATAATCAACAGGGGCTTCAAAAAAATACCGATATTTGTCAGCTGAATTTTAAGATTTGATTATCAATATTCAACCATACGAAAGAGAAATTTTTAAGCTCATTGGCGAAACTGCTTCACAAATGGGGTTTAATTCCTATGTGATTGGTGGCTTTGTTCGAGACAGACTCCTTGCGCGAAATTCAAAAGACATTGATATCGTTTGCGTTGGAGATGGCATAACGCTGGCAGAACAGGTTTCATACAAACTCAGGCCCATTCCCAGAATAGTGGTTTACAAAAGATTTGGCACTGCCATGCTTAAATACAAAGATCTTGAAATAGAGTTTGTGGGTGCCAGAAAGGAATCTTATCAAATGGAGTCCAGAAAACCTGCTGTAGAAGAAGGCACTCTCGAAGATGACCAAAACCGAAGAGATTTTACCATCAATGCCTTGGCCATCAGTTTAAATGAAGAAGATTTCGGTACCATTCTGGATCCGTTCAATGGCCTTTACCACCTGGAACAAAAGGTTATCAAAACCCCACTGGAACCCGGTAAAACGTTTTCAGATGATCCTCTGCGAATGATGAGGGCCATTCGCTTCTCCACCCAGTTGGGATTTAAAATTGAGGATGAAACCTATGCAGCTATTGCAAAAAACAAAAACAGAATTCGGATTATTTCGGCTGAAAGAATAACCTCTGAGCTCGAAAAAATCATAGCCTCCCCCATCCCATCTTCGGGTTTCAAAAAATTATTTGATACAGGTCTGTTGCAGCTTATATTTCCTGAGATGGCTGCATTGCAGGGAGTAGAAGTTAAAAACGGCATAGGTCACAAAGACAACTTTTACCATACCCTGGAAGTCCTTGACAATGTAGCCAGAGACACAGACAATATCTGGCTAAGGTGGTCCGCTTTGATGCATGATATTGCCAAACCCCCTACTAAAAAATTTGATGATCAATTGGGATGGACGTTCCATGGTCACGAAATGTTGGGTGCCGTGATGGTACCTCGCATATTCAAAGCATTGAGACTGCCACTGGATCACAAGATGAAATATGTGCAAAAGATGGTCAAATTGCACCTTCGACCTATAGGACTCACAAAAGAGGAAATTACTGACTCTGCTGTACGACGACTTATTTTTGAAGCAGGAGAAGATATCGACGATTTGATGTTGTTGTGCAAGGCAGACATTACGTCCAAAAATGAAGATAAAAAATCGAGGTATCGAGAAAACTATGTTCGCCTTGTCGAAAAAATAAAAGAAATTGAAGAGAAGGACAAATTAAGGAACTGGCAGCCACCCATTTCAGGGGAAGATATAATGCTCACTTTTGGGATTGGTCCCTCACGTGAGGTAGGCATCATTAAAACTGCCATACGCGAAGCCATACTCGATGGCATCATTGGCAATAATCGCGCAGAAGCCGAAGACATGATGTACAAAGAGGCCGAAAAACTGGGCCTGAAAATCAAAAAACCGGTAGTTCAGCCCTAAGTTATTTCTTTTTGATGGCACGCAAATGTATGGGGCTTGCAACCCTTCGTTCTGCGGGATAGATTTGCATAACATCCGCTGAAAAGACAACCATCGTTTTTTCCATTTGAAATTCACGAGGCAGCTCACACGGTTGCCACTTTTGGGTACCATCTTCCGAAACAATGAGCCAAAGCTCTTCCCACTTTTGTATAATTCCTTTTTGATCATTGAGTTTATCCATAACCTTTCGATCCTGATAGCAATTTTGCCTGAAATCACTGTTTTGAGCCGGCAGAGGTTTTTGACAACCGGAAAAAGAAATTAAGAGACCGAACATGGCAACGGAATAAATACTAGTAAGGTGCATTTTCAGTTGATTTAGGAATGAGATAAAAGCCTTTATACATCTTCAAATTAACGCCATAATTCTAATATTAGCGTTTCATTTACAATAAATTATGGTTTTCTTACCGACAAAAGTTAAAGTTTTTTTAAAGGTAGGGGTAAAAGTAACCCATACCTTGCAAATATCGCTTTATGTATATTACTTTTGTAACATTGAATTTCCGTGAAGTTGAACATGTCATTAAGATTGATCATTGGGTTGTTGCTGATAACAGGTGTTAAGTTATCCGCCCAGAATAAAATCCGATGGATGAGTTGGGAAGAAGCGCTGAATAAACATGAGAAGGCGCCCAAAAAATTATTTATTGATGTATACACAGAGTGGTGTGGTTGGTGTAAAAAAATGGAGGCCAGCACTTTTGGCCAGGATCACGTAGCCAAGTACATCAATCAAAACTACTATGCTATCAGATTTGATGCAGAAGAAAAGACCCCTATAGAGTTCAAAAACAATACCTATCATTTTGTAAAAACTTTCAGAGGAGGATATCACGAACTGGCAGCTTTTTTACTGCAAGGCAAATTGAGTTATCCATCGCTTGTCTTTTTGGATGAAGAACTCAATTTGATCCAAACGATTCAGGGTTATCAGGACTCTGAAAACTTTGATATGATCATCCATTATTTTGCAGGTGATCATTACAAGACTACACCCTGGAGAAAATTTACCAAGTCATATATTCCATGTGATAAAATGAGTCACCCTGCCAAGGGTACAAGAGACAACGAATAAGCCATTAAGCAAGTTAGTTTAAGGTTGTTTACTACCGTTAAATCTCGCCATCAATAATTTATTTTTTTCTTCTGCCGGATTGTCACCCGGAATGTAAAATGAAACATCCGACAGTTCATCGGGCAGATAATTGGCATCTACAAAATTCCCTTTATAATTGTGAGCATACTGATAATCCTTACCATAGCCAAGATCTTTCATCAATTGGGTGGGAGCATTGCGGAGGTGCAAGGGAATAGGTACATTCAAACGATTCCTGACTTCAGCAAGGGCATTGTCTATGGCTACATAAGCAGAATTGGACTTGGCGCTGCAAGCCAGGTAAATGGCCGTTTGTGACATCACAATTCTTCCTTCCGGCATACCAATGTTGTGAACCGCATTAAAACATGCATTTGCCATCAACAAGGCGTTGGGATTTGCCAGGCCAATATCTTCTGCAGCCAAAATGATCATTCTGCGGCAAATGAAAAGGGGATCCTCTCCCCCATCTATCATTCTGGCCATATAATAAATGGCCGCATCCGGATGAGAACCTCTGATTGATTTGATAAATGCAGATATTAAATCATAGTGCATTTCTCCTTCCTTATCGTACACAGACAAGTTTTGGTGCACCACAGCCTGTACCCACTCATCTGTAATTTTAGATCCCGTCTCTGCATTTCCGGCAATCAATTCCAAAATATTATAAAGCTTCCTGCCATCACCACCGGACAAACGCAACATGGCATCGAATTCAGCAATATGGATATTCCTGGATTTAAGCCATTCATCTTTCTCGAGTGCTCTGCTGATCATTTCGATTAAGTCGTCTTTTGCCAAATGATGAAGGGTATATACCTGGCATCTGGAAAGCAAGGCCGGAATAACTTCAAACGATGGGTTTTCTGTAGTGGCACCAATGAGCGTTACTACCCCCTTTTCTACGGCTCCCAACAAACTATCTTGCTGCGACTTTGAAAACCGATGGATCTCATCGATAAAAAGAATGGGTGCTTTGTTTTGAAATAAGTTGGACTGAGATGCCTTATCAATGGTTTCTCTAATATCCTTTACCCCACTGTTGATGGCCGATAACGCGTAAAATGGCCGTTTCAATTCATTGGCTACAATATTGGCCAACGTGGTTTTGCCAACCCCTGGAGGTCCCCATAAAATAAAGGATGGTGTACTCCCTGATTGAATGATCCTGGACAAAATGCCTTCTCTGCCTACCAGGTGCTGCTGGCCAATGTAATCAACCAATGTCAATGGTCTCATTCTTTCTGCAAGTGGTGCGGCCATACTTAGAGGATTTTAAAAGTTGTTCGTCGGTTTGCCTGGTGTTGGGCCTCGGTGCAGCTTTCACATTCACATGCAACGGTGAGCTGAGATTCGCCATAACCGATGGCACTTAACCTGTCAATACTGATTCCTTTGTTTACCAGATAATCTACGGCTGACTGAGCCCGTTTTTGAGATAACGTAATGTTGTAATCTGTTTCTCCCCGGCAATCTGTATGAGATCCAAGCTGGATTTGGATGTTGGGATTGGATTTCAGTATTTGCACCAATATATCGAGTGAAGGCCTTGCTTCCGCCGTGATGTCCCACTTATCGTATTCATAATAAATATTGTTTAATACGATTTCCTTTCCCCTGTAAATTTTATCCAGCTCAATTTCAGCATTGATGGTAACGCTGGTCTCCCCTGCTTCTGTTTGAATATTTTGTGTAGTGAGCTCAATGCGGGAAGTTAGAAAAGAGTCTTTACCCGCTACAATTTCATACAACTGATCTTTGGCTAGATTGGTCAATACCAATCCGTTCTTGTCGGCTTTAAATTGTTTCCTCAAGCCTCCTTCTTTGATATATACCTGTGCAAAGGGAACCGACGTTTTTCCTGTTTTCGCCTTATTGGGATCGTTGTTTTGATAGATAGGACTTACCACTTTTAATGCGAGATATATATCCAATTGGGTATCCGTCTTCACAGGTTTTTCTTCCTCTGCTACAGGTGTTTCAACTTCTGTTTTTTGGAAGAGTCTGTATTCGAACAGTTCATCCCGGCCTTCGTTACCGCGCGAAGAGGTAAAATATCCCTGTTGCAGGGTTGTCCTGTTGGCAGGGGCAGTGCGGTCTATAAAAAGTGAAAAGTCATCTGCACCGGAATTGTAGGGCGACCCCAATCTTGCCGGTAACGACCAACTTCCTTCTGCGTTTAAAAAAGTCTTGTATATATCCAACCCACCAAAGCCATCATCTCTGCTCGATGAAAAATACAATGTATCACCATCTGCCGTGGGAAAAAATTCATCAAATGCTGTATTAATGGATGCCGGCAAAGGTGCAGGATCAGACCATGTTTGCCCGTCCCACTCAGCATACCACAAATCATATCCACCTTTACCACCTTCCATTGATGCAGAAAAGACCAATACACTATCATTTTCTATCAAACAGGGCTGGCCATAATTGACATTGGGAACGCACATGGGAAGAATAACAGGATCAGACCAAATGCCATCATTCCTGCGACTTAACCAGAGTTTACAGAAATCGTGTTTATCCTGGTCAGTTCCCAAACAACGCGTGAATATCATGGTTTGATAATCTTTTGTGAATGCCGGTGTGCCCTCATTGGCCTCTGTATTGATGACAGAATCGAATCGTTTCACTTCTCTGCTTTCCTTATCTACCAGATATAGATCAGAATATTTGTTGCCTGTCCAACTGTATCTTTTACCACCGGATGACTCTTCCCTATCCGAAGTAATTACCAAATAATCATCGTCATATTGGATGGCACCATAATCAGAATGATAACTGTCACTCCAAACTTTGCCCACTGAAAACCCTATGTCTGTTGTATTGGCATTGACTGATGCAAGGCCCCTGCAAATATCTATTTGCTTTTTTGCCTCTTGCATTAATGCTGTTATATTTTTGAGGCTTTCAAATGCAGTTATAGCCTGTTCATACTTCATAAGGTTCTTGTAAACGTAGGCTTTCTTTAAAGTTGCTTCAGGGCCAAAGTTATTTTTTTCGGCCTGAGAAAACCATTCCAATGCATGGGGATAATCAAGTAGCTTTTCATAACATTTTCCAAGCAGGAAGTACTTTGAAGATTTTATTTCCGGTTTGTCTGCCGCTTCCAGTTCTTTTTTAATTAAGCCGATGGCAACAGCGTACTGCTTCATCTGATAGGCGGTTTCACCATCTTTAACTTTATGGGCTGAACCACACCCAAAAAGGTTCAGCATAAGTACGGCGCAGGCGATAATGTAACTGACTTTCATTTTGATATCAATCCAAAGATAACGAAAAAAGTGCACCAGTTATTTAAAATATAAAGCCCCTGCATCTGAATGCAAGGGCTTGTTTTATATCTGTCTTTTGATTACTACTTAACAGCCGACTTCTTGGTAGCTCCACCCAAGTCGATCATTACAGGTGTAGCAATGAAAATGGATGAATAGGTTCCTATAACGATACCAACCAATAATGCAAAAGCGAAGCCTTTAATACTGGCACCCCCAAAAAGGAAGAGACCAATCACCACAAATAAAGTGGTCAATGAAGTGAAGGTAGTCCTTGAGAAAGTTCTGTTGATAGACTCATTAATAATATCTGATTCAGATCTATTAGGGTTCAGACCCAGATTTTCCCTGATACGGTCGAATACAATCACGGTATCGTTGATAGAGTAACCAATCACTGTAAGAATAGCAGCGATGAATGCCTGATCGATTTCCAATGAAAAAGGAACAAGACCTTTCAATAAAGAAAACATACCCAATGTAATTAAAGCATCATGGAATAATGCTATTACAGCACCCGCAGAATATTGCCACTTACTAAATCTGAACAAGATGTATAGGAAGATCGCGATTAAAGCAAATAAACCCGCATAAACAGAAGATTTTTTGATGTCATCCGCAACAGTAGGCCCTACTTTTGATGAACTCAGCAATTTCATATCATTGGCTGCATCCCCTGCTTTGAATTGGTCAAAAGAAACCTTGCTTCCTGTAATGGACGTCAAACCTTCATGCAATTTAGTTGCTACTTTTTCTTCAACTCCTTCCGAGCTGTCGTTAATTAAATAGGAAGTTGTGATGTT
>CALJKQ010000257.1 GCA_937973565.1 uncultured Saprospiraceae bacterium
AAACGATGCTCCAATCGCCCGATGGCAATCTGAAGTTGGAGTGTTTTTTGAATAAGCAAGGCCAACCCTATTATAGGGTCACATCCAATGGTAAAACCATGGTGGATTCCTCGGCATTGGGTCTTCTTACGAGGCAGCATGATTTTACAAAGGGGTTTGCTGTTGAAAAGGTAAGTCATCGATCGCATAAAGGCAGCTGGAAGCCGGTGGTTGGTGAAGTGGCAGAGATTGAGGAAAACTACAATGAGATGGAAGTATCTCTGAAGGGAGATCAAGGCGCAGCACTTACGCTGAAGTTCCGGGTTTTTGACGATGGTATTGGATTTAGGTATGTGGTACCAAAGCAGGGTGCATGGGATACCTTGGTAGTGACCGATGAAGTATCAGAATTTAAGTTAACCGGCGATCCCACAGCCTGGTGGATTCCCGGTGATTACGATAGCAATGAGCATGTGTACACTACTTCAAAGCTGAGTGAAATAGATGCTTTTGCCTATAATGCTCCGGATTATGAAAAAAAGATTTATACACAACACATCGTATTGCCCAAGGCTGTTCAGACACCGCTGGCAATGAAAGCTGAAGATGGCACCCATTTTTGTATACATGAAGCCGCGCTCAGGGATTTTCCGGTGCTTCACCTCAATTACATGGGGGGCAATGTTTTAAAATCTCAATTGATACCTTCAAAAGATTCTACGGTTAAATCGGTTAATGTACTTCCGTTGACAACGCCCTGGAGAAGCATCAATATAGCCAAAGATGCAGCAGGCTTACTCAATTCAAAACTAATACTCAACCTCAATGATCCTTGTGCTTTGGCAGAAACTTCATGGATCAAAGCCCAGAAGTATGTGGGTATTTGGTGGTTGATGCACATAGGTAAAGCCAGCTGGGATTATGCCGGTGGCAGTAAGGATGGCAAGCCGCATGGCAGGCACGGGGCTACAACAGAAAACACCAAGAAATACATTGACTTTGCTGCCCAACATGGTTTTGATGGTGTATTGGTGGAAGGCTGGAATGTGGGTTGGGAAGACTGGTTCGGGAAGTGGCAGGATTCTGTATTTAGTTTTACAAAACCCTATCCCGACTACGATATGGATAGTCTGTCGAGGTATGCTCAAAAAAAGGGGGTTAAGATTATTATGCACCACGAGACATCTTCTGCTGTAACCAATTATGAAAAACAGATGGAGGCTGCCTATACTTACATGAACCAGAATGGCATCAATACTGTCAAAACCGGATATGTAGGTAAAATAATACCCAAAGGAGAATGGCATGACGGTCAATGGATGGTTAACCACTATCTTCGGGTAGCAGAAGCTACTGCCAAACACAAAATCATGGTCAATATGCACGAATCCCACCGCCCTGCAGGCATGAACAGAACCTACCCCAATTGGTTGTCGTGTGAAGCCTCAAGAGGTATGGAGTTCAACGCCTGGAGTGCCGGCAATCCACCGGAACATGAAACCATTCTGCCTTTTACCAGAATCATGGGAGGGGGCTTTGACTATACGCCCGGTATTTTCGAAACCCGGATGAATGTGCACGATAAAAATAAAAAGGAGATTGTGCATACCACTGTTGCCAAGCAGCTGGCCTTGTATGTTACTTTGTACAGTCCTTTGGTAATGGCGGCCGATTTACCGGAAGTTTATGAAAAGAGGATGGATGTATTTCAGTTCATCAAGGATGTTCCCGTTGATTGGAAGGACAGCAAAGTTTTGAATGCAGAAATTGGGGATTACGTAAGTTATGCCAGAAAAGACAAATTTTCTGACAATTGGTTTATAGGCAGTATTACGGATGAAAACCCGAGGAAATTTGAGTTTACACTTGATTTTTTGGATGACGGAGCTAGCTACACGGCTACCCTTTACGAAGACGGTGCCGATGCCCATTGGGAAAAGAATCCTTATCCGGTTAAAATCACGAAAACCAAAGTCAAAAAAGGTGACAAGCTTACCGCCAATCTGGCTGCAGGAGGAGGTATGGCTGTTTCTTTGATAAAAGAATAAGGCGCTTTTAGCAGGTACTGTTGGGGTTGGGGTAATTGTCGCTTTGATCCTCAAAGGTTTCATCGAGGCAAACAAAATCTTTTTCCAGTAACAAAAATAGAGAAGTATCGGCCGTCAGGGGCTTGGAATAATTGAAACCTACACGATCCTCTTCAGGCCAGTTTTTTGCCCACGCTTCGGGCAGCAACAACACGATCCGATGTGCCTGGTATTCAGCGTCA
>CALJKQ010000258.1 GCA_937973565.1 uncultured Saprospiraceae bacterium
CATTTATTGCTGTGCCAGCTGCTGTGCTTTGAGTTACTACAGGAGATCCGCAATTGTCTGCTTCATCCAAAACCAAAATAGCAAGGTTAGGCACATTGGCCTCACAACCTGAATTTCCGTTTGTATAAGCTGTCTGTGGTCCGGGACATGTAAATGTTGGTACATCATCATCTTCGTATGTTACATTGACACTGCATGTGGAAGTATTGCCTGCCAAATCTGTGACTGTAACTGTATAGGCTATAACCTGACCATCTACTACATTTATTGCTGTGCCAGCTGCTGTGCTTTGAGTTACTACAGGAGATCCGCAATTATCTGCTTCATCCAAAACCAAAACAGCAAGGTTTGGCACATTTGCCTCACAATTTGAATTTCCATTGGTGAAAGCTGTCTGGGCCGTAGGACAAGTAAATGTAGGTGCATCATCATCAGCTACATTAATTGTTATATTACATGTAGCAGTGAGTAAGCCACTTGTTACTGTCCACACAATATTATTGCTTCCAACCGGGATATTAGCCCCACTTAGGCTTGCCATTCCATTGAAACTGTTAGATACCACAACACTTGAAGGACAGTTATCCATAACAGTTGGATCGAATTCAGTACCTACAGCTGTGTAAGCACAAAGGGGATCGTCTGTATTTCTCATGAATGGACTTCCTGTAGGACAAGTAATGGTAGGAGCTTCATCATCTACAACAGTAACTGTGAAACTGCAATCTGTGGTATTACCCGCAAGATCTGTTGCTCTATAGGTGATGGTTGCCATGCCTACAGAAACGAAGGTACCTATCGCAGGGCCGGCAATTTGAGTAACATTTACACCCGGACAGTTATCAGATACTGTAAAGGCATTCCATTGTACTGTTGCACCGCAGTCTCCGGCTACATTGTCATCACCACCACTTGACGTCACCACGACATTGGCAGGACAATTCAAAATTGGTGGATCGTTATCAGAAACAGTGACTGTATATGAACAAGTATTAGTATTACCTGCGCCGTCAGTCACTAAGTATTCAACTGTATTTGGACCTGCTGGAAGGACAACCGGACTACCCACTGAATATCCCGGCAATGCATTTACAGAAATGGTAGTAATTGTAGGTGTACCACAATTATCACTCAGAGATGCCAATGCAGGGATGTTGTACGGAGAAGTACACTGGTTTGCCGGATTGGTAAAAATTGTAGCATTTCCAGGACAAGTTAGTGAAGGATTCGTAACGTCCGGATTACAAGGATCAACTACATTGACCGTGACTGTACCATTTACATAATCTATGTCATATGACCAAACCAAATCAACACTTGGATTTGAACCAGGAATCGATGGATAAGTAAATGATGTAAAATCACTAGCTGCAGTTATTGACCCAGCAGTTAATACTACATAATCATTCCCTACGGCTGTTGTAGGCAGCACAAACATTGGGAGATCAAGAATCTCCAGGGTTCCTCCTAGAGTGGCTGTAGTCGTAACTTGCAGCTGATCGTGGCCCGTACAGGGTGTTGTATTTAACACTTCTATACTTAAGGTACCGCCGCCTGATTGGTCGAAGCTACCGACTGTCATGCACCCCTGTGCGCTGACATTTGTACTGGGAAGCACAAATAGGAAAACGGCCAGCAAAAGCGGAGCCGCTAAACCATGTAGTAATCTTTTCATTATTAAAGGTTTTTTAAATGCCTGATTATGGAATTGAATCTTGGTCATATAGCTATGAGATTGTATACTTTGTGCAAACAAGATATCTACTAAGACACGTAGAAGTAAAGACCGGGGAATCAGTCTTGTGGCAACAGGTTCTTACAGCAGGTTTTCTCGTCATTGGTTAAAATAATTATAGGAAATAGCCATCACTGACTATTCACCCAATTCTGCAAAGTTAAATAAAATTTCTGACTGTATATATCATAATGTGTTTAAAAATTTACATTAAGTTTTACTAACTGATAATCAGTAATATATATAAAAATTAACATATTTGTTTTCCTTTTGCTCCCAAATTGTAGCCAAATTATTCACTTTTGCTTCCCATTTTAAGCTTGCTAATGCTTGCAATTCACTCGTTTATTATTCGTTATACATTTGAAAAACCCTAAAAATCAGCCTGTAAAAATTCTCATGTCCGGTAAATTCAAGACCACTTTTTAAAATTAATGTAGAATATTATTCTGTATTTTTTATTTATAAAGAATTATATTCTGCATAAATAATTTGTAATAATTTTAAAACTAGCTATTTGCACTTTTGCAAATTATATATTTTATTTTGTTTTGCGCATGATCTTTCAATGACTTTAAAATTGAGCTTTAGAAAAACTAAAATCCCATCAAAAAGTCATTTAAGGGGTCTCAAATGGCCTAAAAGCCTTCCTCTTCCCTACTACAACCAAAAACAAAATCAAAAATAAAGCCAAATTTTAAAATAAATGGCCAGGCCACGATATCTGGACATTCTTATCAGGCTAATAAATGGAATCCGACTATAAGATCTTTTAAACAAAAAAGGGTTGGATTAGCTCCGACCCTAATGTTATTATACCAATGACCTTATTCTCTATTCCATCTTCAACCACTTAATGGTATTGATGTTTTCACCCCCTCTCAAAACCATGTTGTAGATACCTGGAATCAAATCTTCTGTATCTAAAACATTAGTACCTTGAGTGAGCTGGTTAATCTTCTTAACTTCCCTACCCATTGCATCAAAAACGGTAAGCGTGTATACGGCATCATTTTCAATATTTACGTTTACAAACACCTGGGTTGTACCCGGATTGGGGAAGATTTCAAATTCACCATCCAATGAGCGTGTGAGTGCTTCTTCCGTTACGATCCATTCTGCATTGGTGTTACCCGGAGGCGTGCCTTGAACCACTTTGTACCTGCCACTGCAAGTAGCGGTGCCAAACTGGTCTGTAACGGTCATATCGAAGTTTCTGATTTGATTGAAATCTGCCGGTGTCACAGGCAAACAATCTCTCATCACGATTCCTTTGTCATTGTTGTTGTAGACACCGTTGGGTGTAGCATCGATACAAGCTCCATTGGTTGTCCAGTTGAAAGGTACGTTGGTGAGGGTTCTCATTACCTTTCTGGTCAAAGTGCCCGGTGAATAGGAGAATGTACCTGCATCCAATGCAGCAGCCGGTATCAAATATACATCGGCAGTTCCCGGACCATTGTAAACAAGGTTGCCTGGATAAGCATACACTGTAATGATATTACCACAAACCGGTGTTGGTGCCGTACAAGGATTGCTAGGTGCTACCACTACGGCAGATGTGGACGCAGTACAACCATTGGCATCTGTAACATAATAGGTATAGGTTCCGCCTCCTAAACCGCTGGTTGGTGGATTGTTTACATTGTAAGTTAATGCGCCATATCCTCCGGATAAACTCAAGTAAACGCTGGCTGTGAGTTGAGCACAGGGGGCAGGTGTTACTTCTGCTGTAAAATTAATCGGCGCACTTACTTTTACTACAAAGCTGCAAGTAGCAGTTGCACCATCAGCATCAGTAGCCATATAAGTGACGGTTGTCAATCCGCTCGGAAATTCATCTCCCGGATTATAGTTGCTGGTAAGTTGTATATCACCACAATCATCACTTACAGCGGGAAGTGCCCAAGTTGGGTTATTGGTGCCACATAAGGTCATATTGGAAGGACAATTGGATAACGTTGGACCTTGATTGTTTGTTTTTTCAACCAGTACACCCCAATTTGAATTTGTACCAGAATTATAACCATCCACCAAGATGTAATAGGTTTCTCCTCCCATCAAACACATGGAGGGTATTTTAGACCATAATCCGGTTCCCGGGTTTATATTATCATCATTAGCCGATATCAGTGTTGCACCTGCAAAAGAACAGCCATCCAGTTTGTAAAGCGCCATTTGACTATCAAAAGACTGATTGGTCATTGTAAAAGAATATTTTCCGGACACCATAGGTGTGAAAGTGAACCAAACTGAATTTTTGGTTCCTGTACTATTGCACCACTTAAATTGACTTCTGCAAGAATCTCCAGGAGGAACTACTTCTCCAATTTCACCTGTAGATCCTACATTTGTATATGGTCCATTATTACCTAATTCCAAATTTAATGCGTTGCAAACATTGTCACCTTGCACAGAAATTTGGACTGTCAGGATATTTGAAAACGCATCTGTACAGCCGGGAACAGAAGCTTTGCATCGAATATAAAATGTACCTCCTGCGTTGAATGCAATGTCTGCATTTGCAGAAGTAGCACCTGTAATATTACTGTATGTGCCATTAATGGTTGTGGCAGATTGCCATTGCAAACTACCTTCAGCACCCACTGTGTTAAATCCAAGGTTTTGGTAGGTCGAACCTGATCCAGGTCCGGATGCTGTTCCACCATTGGGATTTGAAATATTGATTGTCACCGGATTAGACACTCCTGATGATTGAGAATTAGTACAAGTAACCTCACAATAATAAGTTTGAGAAGCATTCAAAGCAGGTGTTGTGTACGTTGCAGAATTTGCGCCGTTAATTGGGCCCTGATCATCATACCATTGATAAGTAATACCAATACCTGCCGTAAAGTACTGAAGACTCAAGTTTGAGGTACCTCCGCTACAAACCAGTACAGAGGAAGCAACTGTATTTCCCGGATTAGGTGTACCCGTGCAAAGTGGCGCCTCTACCAATTCCACAACATAATCCTCCACATTTGCGTACGAGCCATTATAACATGGTGTATTACCATCATTATCATATCCAATTACCCGCATACCCGTTAAACCAGGAAGAGCAGAGATTGGAATTGTGATATTTCCATTTAATGTAGTGGGATTTGCATTGGTTGATTGGCCTATCAGCAAGTTCTCACCTGGATCAGTATACAAGCCGTTTCTGTTGAAGTCTATAAATATTCTTACATCATAAGTGTATCCCGATTGCAGCGATATTGACACAGGATATGTTGTCCCACCAGTTAATAAAGGAACCGGCAGTCCTGTTGTAAAATTCTGATAGGTCTGTGTAGATACATTGGGGTTTGATAAATTTTCCAATACCACATTGGTTATTCCATTGTTGTCCACGGAAGTTGGAATTGCTGTACAGTAGCATTGATAAAAATTATTCACACCTACAAACACTGGATTAGATGTACCAGTAGCATTATTGCAAGTAACCTGACATCTATAATATAGAGCAGCGTTTACGGTTGCCGTATAGGTTGTAGATGTCCCCAAATTGGTTACATTAGAACTAAAAGCCATATCACTGGCACTTTGCCATTGATATGTAACACCTGAACCTGAGGTAGAATTCTGAAGAGAAAGATTAACTGAATTGCCCGGGCATACGGTTGGAGCACTGGCAATTGTGTTTCC
>CALJKQ010000259.1 GCA_937973565.1 uncultured Saprospiraceae bacterium
AGGTTTTGTAGTATAATACTTGTAAATGTAAAATCCCATGAAAGGAAGAAATACAAAAATCAAAACAAAATAGTTTTTTATTACTTCACGTACGTAATCCTGTATTGTAAGAATTATTTCCCTCATTGTTAAAGCTTTGATTTCCGGTTTGTTTAATTGTTCTCCCATCTTATATCAAATCCAACCTGTGTTTGAAATATTCCTTTTTGGTCTGAAGGTATTTCCTGTTTTCTTCTGTTGGTGTAACTTCCAATGGAACCCTTTCGACCACTTCAATACCACTTCCTTCAAATGCTTTTAATTTTTCAGGATTATTGGTGAGTAGTCTTACTTTTTCAATGTGAAGTTCTTTCAGGATGGAGATGGCACAGTCGTATCTTCTCGCATCAATTTCCAGGCCCAGTACGCGATTGGCCTCAACAGTATCCAATCCCTTTTCCTGCTCCCGATAAGCATGCAGTTTGTTGATGATGCCTATTCCCCTGCCTTCTTGTCTGAGGTATATGAGGATCCCTCCCTCCTTACCGATAATTTCCATGGACCTGTGAAGTTGTTCACCACATTCACATTTTAGCGAACCAAATAAGTCACCCGTCATACACTCTGAATGTAGTCTTACATTTACGGCTTTGTCCACAACAGTTTTGGGGTTGTACAATACGATGGTGGGCATTTGCTCATCAGGAAGCTGAGCATAAGCCCTCATTCTGAAACTGCCGTATTTGGTCGGCAAATTGGCTTCACCCTGCAAATAAAGTTGCTTGTTCATTATTTTATTTTAATCGAAAGGATGTTTTTCAAACGGCAATGCACAGAATGGATGGTAGTCACCTTCCAACCCTGCCACTTCTTTGTTTCTGATATCATAAACAAGTTCTATAGCTTTTCGCGTGTCACTTATTCCATATCCGTTGCCGGATAGTATTTGCTGATAACTTTGTGTATGTAACTCTGTAAAACCCTCTGAAAATTCAATTTCATCCCCCTCGAGTTTTACAGATCGATACGTGCGCTTACCTTGCTTTCTGGCAGCCTCCGGAAGTGTGTGCTCGTTGATACTCAAAAACCACTTCACTCTGGCTTTATCAAATTCGATCAGACCACCAGCTCTGTCATGTTGATGAACATTTACAACATTGTTTTTTACACTGCCAAAAATCCAGGTTAACATATCAAAAAAGTGAACACCAATGTTGGTGGCAATACCTCCGGATTTGTGGATGTCTCCCTTCCAGCTGGTATAATACCAGCTGCCCCTGGAAGTAATGTATGTCAATTCGAAATCAAAGACTTTATCAGCCGGTGATTCATCAACTCTTTTTTTAAGAGCCAGTATATTGGGATGAAGTCTGAGTTGCAGGATGGTATATACCTTTTTACCAGACTCCCTTTCCATTTCTTCCAATGAATCAAGATTCCAGGGATTTAATACCAGTGGCTTTTCACAAATTACGTCTGCACCATACCTTAAACCAAATCTGCAGTGAGCGTCGTGAAGGTAATTGGGACTGCAAACAGCGAAATAATCAACAGGTGTACCTCGCTTTTTCAATTTCTCCACATGTCTGTCGAAGCGTTCAAATTCTGTGAAAAAAGAAGCATCCGGAAAATAACTATCTATGATACCTACCGAATCATGTTTATCTATGGCAGACAAAAGCTCATTGCCTGTATCCTTCATTGCCTTCATATGCCTGGGTGCTATAAATCCTCCCGCACCTATTAAACCAAATCTTTTCATTGTTATCTTATTCGAAATTCTTCGCTAATATCTCTACTATTTTATAACAGCTGTTTCCGTCGCCATACAAATGTTCATCCCACTCATTAATTTCAGCCTTCAGGCAATCATTTAATCCGGCAAGATCAGCATATATCAGTCGATTGGCACCACCCTTGAGTGTTTCCAACCACTCAGTTTCTTTTCTGACTGTGATGCAGCGTTTTTTCATCCAATAGGCTTCCTTTTGCATGCCGCCACTGTCTGTAATCAATGCTTCTGCATAGTAAATATAACCAAGATTTTGGAAATAGGGCTGTGGTTCAATAAAAACTATGTTATTAAAATCGGACAAGTTGATCCCGAAATTTTGAGCATTGATTCTGGTTCTGGGGTGGATGGCAAAAACGACTTTCAAATCCAATTGGTTGAGGTTTTTTAAGACTTCCAGCAATCTCTCTTTATTGTCAACATTATAAGGTCTGTGCAGGGTTACATAAACATATGTTTCTTCAATTCCGGGTTTTACAAACATTGATTTTCCTAAAACATAAGCAACTAAATCTTTCATAACGTCGCCTATTTCGTAAACACCTTTTTTGATACCCTCCTTTTTAAGGTTTTCAACCGCCTGTTGTCCGGGTGTAAATAACCAGGTTGAAATATGATCGGTCAGCACCCTGTTGATCTCTTCCGGCATCTCCCGGTTGTAACTTCGTAGGCCAGATTCAATATGCGCTACAGGAATTTGAAGCTTTGAAGCTACCAAAGCTCCGGCAAGTGTTGAGTTGGTGTCACCATAAACCAAGACAACATCCGGTTTTTCATCCCGTACAATGCGCTCAATTTCTATCATCATCCGACCGGTCTGTTCGCCATGATTTCCCCCTCCGCCACTCAGCATGTAATCCGGCTTTCGCATACCTAACTGATCGAAAAAAACTTTACTCATGTTTTCATCGTAATGCTGACCGGTATGTATGGTTTTCAAAATCAGTTGACCTTCACATGCCTGCTCCATGGGAAAGTGTTTTATAAATTGAGGCCGTGCTCCGATGATGGCTAAAATTTTGTTTTTTTTCATTCTGCTATGGCAACTGTAAATACTGAAATATCGGGACTGCCTGCCTCCTGTAATGTTTGAATGCAAGCTTCAAGCGTAGCTCCGGTAGTGGCTACATCGTCTATCAATAACAAATGCTGACCTGATAAATTGACATTTTTTCTACAGGTAAAACTACCCTTAATATTTTCAAGCCTATCCTGTCTTCCTTTATGTGTTTGCGTTACGGTTGACTTATTTTTAATTAATACATCGCTCAGCAATGGGATATTAAGTTCCTCACTGATTTTTAAAGCAATGACTTCACTTTGATTATAACCTCTTTGTTTCTTTTTAACTACATGCATCGGTACAGGAACTATTCCCGTGATATTACTGTAAAAACCGGAATGCAACATACGATCAGCGGCCATGGCACCCAAATCTGCTCCAATGGCTTTCATACCTTTGTACTTGAAATTATGTAAAAGCTGCTGCACCAAACTTCCTTCTTTAAAATACATCAAAGAAGCCGCTTTTACTACTTTAACCCTTCCGTAAAAGTGATGCATTAAAAGGTTGTCTGCATTGGTAAAATGATCCGTGAAAGGAAAAGAACTATGACATCGCAAACAAAATACGGTATGATCACCTGCAGTCTTCTCCTCCAGACAACACATGCACAACCGAGGATACAACAATTCATACAAGCCCTTTAAAGTGCTAAGTATTTTGTTCATGAATGGTAAAATCCCTTTACAACATCAACAATATTTTCAAGATCTGACAAATCCATCTCCGTATGTATAGGCAAAGACATTACTTCCCTGCACAAAACCTCTGTTGTTTCCTTTGAAAAATTTTCGGCAACATAATGCTTGTAAGCCTCCTGCTTATAAAGAGGAATTGGATAATAAATCATGGAAGGAATACCTGCTTCTTCCAAATGCTTCATCAATGCTTGTCTTTTGCCGTTCAAGACACGAAGGGTATATTGGTGAAATACATGATTGCTGAATGATACCCTAGACGGCAATATTATTTCTTCCAAACTGCTTAAATGTTTATCGTAAAAATCAGCAACAGCTCTTCGTCGGGCAGCGAAATCATCGAGGTATTTCAACTTAACATTGAGAACTGCCGCCTGAATGGTGTCCAACCTGGAATTGCACCCAATCAGTTCATGATGGTATTTTCTGGCCTGACCGTGATTGGCTATCATTTGTATTTTTTTTGCCAATGCCTCATCTCGTGTAAACACCGCACCCCCGTCACCAAAACATCCCAGGTTTTTAGAAGGAAAAAACGATGTACACCCTATATGCCCAATGGTTCCCAATTTTGAAATGGTTCCATCTGCATGATAATAGTCACAGCCAATGGCTTGTGCGTTGTCTTCCACCACATAAAGATTGTGCTCTTCGGCCAGATCCATTATTGAATCCATATGGGAGGCTTGTCCAAAGAGATGAACCGGTACAATTACCCTTGTTTTATCGGTAATGTAGGGTTCGTAGTGTGCACGGGCAGTATTGAAATTCAGCGGATCAACATCCACCATTACCGGTGTGAGTTTCAATAGAGCAATCACCTCTGCTGTAGCAGCATAGGTAAAAGAGGGAAGCAAAACTTCAGCACCTTCATCCAGCTCAAGGGCCATTAAGGCTATTTGCAATGCATCGGTACCATTCGCGCAGGGTATTACTGAGCATCCTCCGAGGTAAGTAGAAAGCCCTGAAGTAAATGTTTTTACTTCCGGTCCATTGATAAAATAGGCTTCATCCAATACATTTTGAAGGGCTTCATCAAATTCAGATTTAAGTCTCCGATATTGACCTCTCAGGTCTACCATTTGAATTTTTGCACTCATATCTTTGTCACATTGTTGTTTTCCAAAACATACCATTCACCGGATTCAGGGCATTGTGCTTTTCCCTCAGCATTAAAATTCAGTCTATGACCAAATTCACTCATCCATCCCATCTGACGAGCCGGATTTCCTACCATTAAAGCATATGCGGGAACGTATTTTGTCACTACCGCTCCTGCCCCAATAAAACAATAAGCGCCCAAGTCATGACCACAGACTATGGTGGCATTGGCACCGACAGAGGCACCTTTGCCGATACGCGTTACCGCATATTGCCCTCTTCGGTTGACGGCGCTCCTGGGATTTACTACATTGGTAAATACAGCACTGGGGCCCAGAAATACATCGTCTTCACATATTACCCCGGTGTATAGAGATACATTGTTCTGGACTTTTACGTTGTTGCCCAGCACTACACCGTCTGCTATAAAAACATTTTGCCCAATGTTGCAATTGGCTCCCAATCGGGCTGTAGGCATGATATGACTAAAGTGCCAGACTTTTGTGCCTTCGCCCATTTCACAACCTTCCTCTACAATGGCCGTTGGATGTATATAATTCATTTTAACGCTTTTAATTATTTGTAAATCCAATCACAGACCACATTCTGCCTGTAATGCCTTTGTCGCGCCTATGCGAATAAAAAAGATCACTTCTGTCATAGGTACAATAAGCGCTTACCTCTATATTCATTGGCAGAATACCTGCACTTACGATCTGATCAAAATTTGCTTGCTTTAAATCAACATATCCCTTCTCAGCGAGATTACCTGGCAATTTGTATTTTCTATCAAACTGATCCAGTACATCCTGCCCAACTTCAAAGTGACAGTTATCGATACAAGCACCGATATAAACCATAACGTCATTGGGTTGTGTTCCAAACTTTCTTGCCATTTCAGTTACGGTCTTGGCAGCGAGGCCGAGTACAGTTCCCTTCCATCCGGCATGTACCGCAGCAATGATCTGCTTTATGGGATCACACATGAGAACCGGCACACAATCAGCTGTACTTACGGCCAACAAAATGCCCTTTTGATCTGTAATCAAAGCGTCATAACCTTCATAATTTCCGGCTTCCGTCACTGTTAAAATCTTGTCACCATGTATTTGTTTGGATTTAGCCACTTGTGAAAGTGAAAATCCTAGAGCATCACAAAAAGCTGTCTTGTTTTTAATCAACAACGCCGGTTCATCGTCAGTGTGACTTCCCAAATTCAAGCCTTGATAACTGCCTTTGCTGAATCCACCTTCGCGCGTACTCTGGGCTGCAGTCAAAGCATCGATATTGGCAAACAGGGAAGGAAAAATGGGACGGATGGCTTGCATTTATGGTTTTTGTGCCAGGTACTTTAGTGTCTCTTCAAAAAGTGTTCTTTCATTTTCTGTCTCTACATCGCTATTGTGAAACAGAATCTGGAATCTTCCATTGTGTTTTTTGGCTTGATCCAAAATTTTTTTATTCGCTAAAAACTGAGATTCAACATCTCGTACATAGTCTTTTTTCTTCATTAGAATCAAAGGCTCCTCTGTCAAATGCAACATTCTTCTCCCCTGCAAATCATACAATTGATAAGGTGTGCAAATGCCGGCGGCAAAGCCCATTCCTTCTGTATATTGGACACTACTGTCTATCGAAAATCCGGCTTCTTCCTGCATTGCCCAGGTCTTACCCGGCTGATACCGCAGATAATGTTGTCTGACTTTTGTAGTCTCTTTACCTGTTGCATTATCAAGCTTATTTTTTTCATGGATCAGGGTCTCCATGGAGGTCCAACTTTCAAAACTGGGATGCAGGCCAATGTGATACCCCTTGCTTTGTATTTCCCTTACGACCGTCGACATTACCATGTCATTAAGCTCATAATCTTTATGATCATAAGTGCGATGGCTTGTTCCCGTCATGAAGTAAAAGGTGGCTTCCAGCCCTGTGCATTTGAGTTGTGTCAATAAATAATCAAACGAAAAATAGGGATCTTCTTTGATGTTTTTCCGGGCTTTAAAATAACGGTTCCTGATTTTCTGCCATTCGCTCCATTTCCAATCGGAGTGGTAAATGGCTCCTGCCAAATTTCTTATGTTCTTATACTTCTGTACACTGTCCACATCACAACTAAACACAGGTTGATATTCACAGGTCTTTGTTTGAATACCTATCCTGTTGAGCAAATAACGTAAGCAGGCTATGTACTCATTGACCAATGGCCGGTGGTAAAGGCCCAATTTTCCCACTGCGCTTTCGTTCAATTTTACCCTGCCCAGATTGTCCTTTACCGAAACAGATGCATCCCATTGTGTTAACAACAAAAAAATACTGGAAATCATATCACCACCCAGGAAAATATCATTGTTGTCCTGTACAACCTGATCATTTCCAAATAACACACAAACAGAATCAGTGAAACCAGGAACCTTTACTTCAATAAATTGAGAGGGTATGTTTTTTGGGTGAAATGGAAACGTAGAAATGTCACTAAAAAAAGTATTGGCAATTGACAGTTTTCCTTCCGGACCTTCAAAGATAAAATCAGTATTTTCTCTGCGTTCTAAAATGTACTTTTCTATTCCCAGATGTTGGGTCAGGCATACATGTAAAACATAAGCTACTTCCCGATCGTAATAACCGGGTATAGTAATCTTCAAAGGTTGATCACTCAATCCTGAATATATTGTCGTTGGTAATATTCCTGATAACTTCCTCTGGTAACATTCGTCAACCATTCTTCATTTTCAAGATACCAGGTGATGGTCTTTTTTAAGCCCTCCATCAACGTATACTTAGGCCTCCATCCCAATTCTCTTTCAATCTTTGATGCATCTATGGCATATCTCAAATCATGACCTGCTCTGTCCTTAACAAAAGTGATCAGTTTTCTGGACTCACCCTCATCCCTTCCCAAAGCACCGTCCATCAGGTCACAAAGTATATTAACCAGTTCAAGATTGGTAATTTCATTGTGCCCGCCGATATTATACGTTTCTCCCGTTTTACCGCTGTGAAACACTGTGTCAATGGCCTGGGCATGATCTTCCACATACAACCAGTCTCTGATGTTTTCTCCCTTTCCATACACCGGTAGGTTTTTTTTTCGGAGGATGTTGTGTATCATAAGCGGGATTAGTTTTTCGGGAAAATGGTTGGGCCCATAATTATTGGAGCAGTTGCTTACCACACATGGCATGCCATACGTGTGATAAAAAGCCCTTACCAAATGGTCGCTTCCTGCCTTACTGGCACTATAGGGACTTCGGGGATCATAAGCGGTTGTTTCTGTGAAAAATACATTTTCCAGAGGTAGCGATCCAAAGACTTCGTCCGTGGATATATGGTAAAACCTTCGATTCTCAAAATTTCCAGACCAATAGGTTTTGGCAGCCTGCAACAAAGTAGCAGTGCCCAACAGATTGGTTTTTACAAAAATCAAAGGGTCCGAAATGGATCTGTCTACATGAGACTCAGCGGCCAGATGAATGATTCCATCTATCTGATACTTTTCCAGACTTTCTGCTACTTTGGCAGCATCTGTGATATCTCCCTTTACAAAATGGTAATTTTTTTCATTTTCAATATCCTTTAAATTTTCCAGATTGCCGGCATATGTCAAAGCGTCAAAATTGACGACGTTGTATTGAGGATATTTTTTTACAAACAGTCTCACAACATGAGAGCCGATAAAACCCGCACCGCCAGTGATTAAGATGTTCATTTTTTAGGGTTTATGTGCTAAATAGTTTCCAATTTACGAATGTGTCCTATATTTATCTTCCAATGCTTTCATAATGGAAACCCATGTCCAGCATATCTTTAACATTGTACACATTTCTTCCATCAAATACCGCAGGTGTGGAGAGTTTTGATTTGATCAAATCAAAATCAGGCATTCTGAATAAACTCCATTCCGTTACGATGGCCAAGGCATCAGCTCCCTCCAAAGTTTCATACATATCGTCGCAATAGCTTATTGCTTCTGTCACCTGTTCCTTAAAGTTCAACATGGCTTCGGGGTCGTATGCTTTTACATTTGCACCTGCCTCGAGAAGTTTATGGATGATGGTAATAGCCGGCGCCTCTCTGATGTCGTCTGTTTCGGGTTTAAAGGCCAGACCCCATATAGCAATGGTCCTTCCTTCCAACTTACCGTTAAAATATCGGTTGATTTTATCGAATAAAACTTCTTTTTGTTTTTCATTCACATGCATTACAGCATCGAGGATTTGAAAGTTGTATTCACTGTCAGCGGCTGCTTTTGATAATGCCAATACATCTTTGGGAAAACAACTGCCACCATACCCTACTCCTGGAAACAAAAACCTTTTACCAATTCTGGTATCGGAGCCCATTCCCTTTCTCACATGATCGACATCGGCTCCCAATCGTTCGCACAGATTGGCAATTTCATTCATGAAAGATATACGGGTAGCGAGATAAGCATTGGCTGCATATTTGGTCAGCTCAGCACTCCTGATGTCCATGACTATGATGGGATTGCCTTGTCTTACAAAGGGTTCATATAGTTTCATCATGGTTTCTTCTGCTTGTTTGGAATTCACCCCAATAACTACACGATCCGGTTTCAGAAAATCATCAACAGCCACTCCTTCCCGAAGAAATTCAGGATTTGATACCACATCGTATTTATCCTTTAACAGTTTGGCACCTAAGATGGCTTCCACTTTTTCGGCAGTTCCCACAGGTACGGTGCTTTTGTCCACTATTACTTTGTAATCCTCAATCATTTCACTAAGGTCTGAGGCTACTTTAAGGATGTATTTTAAATCCGCAGAACCATCTTCTCCCGGTGGCGTTGGCAAAGCAAGAAAGATAATTTTTGCCTGTCGAATTCCTTCTTTTAAGTCGGTGGTAAATGTCAATCTCCCTGCCTTAGTATTTCGTTCAAATAAAACTTCAAGGCCCGGTTCATAGATGGGCACCTCTCCATTTTTCATTTTTTCAACCTTTCGTTCATCGATGTCGATACACACAACGTGGTTTCCGGTTTCCGCAAAACAGGTACCCGTGACCAACCCAACATACCCGGTGCCTACTACAGCAATATTCATAAATTAAGCTTTAATTTTTTAAATGGCTTCGCCGTCCTTAGGTCGCAACACCTACAGGAAATTCGAAACACAAACATTTGTTTTTCAAGCCGTTAATACTTCGGCTCGGTTTATTTTTTGCAGCAAATCTGCATCAATACTCAATTGTAAACTGAGGCCGATACTTTCCAGTTCGACCATAAATGTTTTCCTGCCTGTCTGCTTCAGCAATCTTGCATTCAAGCCGGCTAAATTTCCTTTTTTGATCACCACTCGGTCTCCTGCAGATAGAACAACCGGACCATTTTCTACGGCTATGTCCAGACCTTCTATCCTTTTCAGGACGTTAATTTCTTCTTCCCTGATGGGAACAGGTTGACCATGGTCAGAAATTATTTTTACTACTCTCTCCGTTTCCAATACTTTGATAGCCTGGCTTTGTTGGATTTTCACAAAAACATAGCAGCCCAGCATTGGAATCTGGTAGGTTTTAAGCTTGCGCATATACCTTCTGGTCCGACTGATCAGCGGCAAATAAACTTCAACATTTTTTTTGCGCAACTGTGCAGCCACCTGCTTCTCGCTTCTGAAAGCTGTATAAACGGCAAACCATTCATACCGGGCGGTTTCTTTGCTTCTGTTTGTGGTATGGGACAATGTTCTCATAGCGTATCCTTTTCCCAGATTAAAAGTGCATTCTGCCCTCCTAATATATCTTCAGCCTGGGCAAGATCATCACGATCGTAGACTACATACCTTATCTTTCTCGATATAAGCTGTTCTACTTTTTCAATCAGCGTAATTAAATACTCCTTGTTTACCTCGCCTACAAAGACCAGGTCAATGATACTGCTGTCTATTCCTTTTGCCAGCGCCCCTGCCACATATACTTGTTCAACATTTCCCAGTCTTTCAATAATATTCTCGATTATTTTATCAATTCCGATTTGCTTGCGCAAAATATTGTGGACTTCCCTGTAAAGTGGGTGTTGGGTGTTGGCCTGAAAATACTTACGATTACCGGATGTAAATGAACTCAACATGCCGGCTTCTTCAAAACGATTGAGCTCAACCCTTATGGCATTGGATGATTCGCCAAATTCAGATTCCAAACTGCGGAGATATGCCTTATTGTTGCTGTTAAGAAAAAACTTCAACAACAATTTGATCCTGGTTTTGGAAGATATAAGGGCTTCAATCATTAATTGAGTAAAATAATTACTCAAAAATAACGAAAATCTGCAAAAAAATGTTGCTTCAAATATTAATTATACATTAATCTACACTCCTGATCAATAGAATCAGCGATAAAATAGCGGTCGCCTGGGCGATACTGTCTTTTAGAACATCACCCCAGTTTATATCCTTTTCCTCCTTTTTCTCTTCTTCCGTCTTCTTTTTCTTGAATGGTACATTGATGGTAGACCCCTCCTTTACGTCGGGGTATTTTCTGTAAAATAGCCTGTTTTTGACCTTCTCTACCCTTCCATTTTTGTGTTCAACGGTGATTCTGGTTATGTCGCCGTTTTCATCAATGCCACCGGCGTAATTGTCGATATAATAAAGCGCGTCTTTACCGGCCTCAAATGCGACATTGATTTTGCCATTTTCCAGCAATTTGCTGCCATATAACTCATCATAATTGGTAGCGCCAACAATAGATACAATGTTGTCTTGCTTAGGAATGGAAATCACATCGTCTGCTTTTAAGATGATATTCTGCGAACTACCGGATTTTTCCATAGCATTCTTCAGGTTGATAACTACATTACCCGTGTTGCCGTCCAGTCTGAACAAGCTCGCTCCTTCTATATAAGCCTCTTTCGTCAGTCCACCGGCCATTTCAATAAGATCAGTCAACCGCATGTTTTCTTTCAACAAGGAATAAATTCCGGGATACACCACCTCTCCTTCTATGATCACGTTGCGCAAAGGCTCAAATTCAGGTGCATACCTCACATAAATCTGATCATAGGGTTTCAGCTTATAGTCTTTGACGATATTAAGCGTCAGATCACCTTTTAAATCTATATAGTCCTTTTTGGTAGTGGTTTTTTTATCTGATGACAAATCCAGTGAAAAAACATCAATTCTATTAGGAGCTGCTTCTTGCTTAAGACCCCCACTCAACAAGATGGCATCTTTCAGTGTCAGGGTAGGATTGTAAAGATAATCACCCGGCTTTCTTACAGCCCCTCCAACTTTAATATATGCTTTGTCTGTATATTCAGCGTTTTTATAAACGAATATACTATCATAGGGACTCAATGCAATATCGGTACTCATATCCGTTTTTTGAGAAATGGATTTGATGTCTATGAAGTAATACTCCTGGGTTATTTCATCGCCCTTTTTTCTAAATAAATAGGCAAAATCAGCCGCATCCTCCTTCAAACCACCAGCCAAAAACAAGGCGTCACTTACTTTCATGTTGCCATCTGCACCCAACTCAAATTTCAGTGGTGTTCTTACGGCACCGGATACCGTTACTTTATAGGTTTCTGCAAAATCTGATAACGCTCTTACCGTAATCACATCTCCTTTTTGCAATTCAGGATTGGCACTGCTATTTGCTCCATCCAAAGCTGATTTTACATCAATGATTTCATAACGAACTGTTTTCAAATCACTGTTATACCTTCTCAAATAAGCGGTTTCTAAAACAGCATTTTCTTTCAAAACGGCTCTCCTGATCAAATCGGCCACACGCATTCCTGTCACAAAGGCATATTCTCCGGTATCTCTTACGGCACCATATATAGATACTTTATTTTCAATGCCATCTTCGATTTGTCCTATTATGACTTCATCTCCATTTCTTAGTATAAAGTTCTTTTTACCTCCTTCCAAATCACTGATGTCAGCATTCAAAATCAACTCCTGGTCATTTTCAAATCTTTTGATCTTTACATTTCGTTTCAATGCACCCGGTTTGAGACCACCGGCATATTTTATCAAATGCATCAGATTTTCCTGATCCAACAACTCATATTTCATAGGCCTGTTGATTCCGCCTGCGATGGATATTACTTTTTGGGCTACCGGAACTTGGATATAATCGTTGTCCTGTAAATAAAACTCCTGCGAAACTACCGGGTTATTTAAAAATGCATACACATCAACCGTCTTCGGTGCTTTACCGGGTCGCAAAAGTTTAATTTGCCTGACACTTCCCAGGTTGCCGGGCCCACCCGCTGCTACAAGAGCATTGAACGCTGTATTTACAGCCGAGATATGGAAACTTCCATTATTAAAAACTTCGCCAAAAATGTTGACATTTATCGTTCGGGCAGTGGTAACGGTGAGTTTAAAATTATTGGGAGAAAATACAAATCTGTTCCTTAAATTTTTCTTGAGCAGAGACTCAGCCTCTTCCACCGTAAGTCCGGCAACATAATACCGTGGCAAATTCTCAGGCTGTATATATCCTTCTTTTGAAACCTCCAAAGAAATATTGGCTTGTGATGCATCAAAAATGGAAATGGCTACCACATCTCCAGGACCCAAAACATATGACCTGGGCGGCTTTGCATCCTCTGTTGTGCGATACAGTTTCAGGCTATTGTCACGAAACAATTGTTGCCCGAATGTTTCTGCTTCAGGCAAGCCCTCTCTTAGGTTTTCCTGGAGCTTCTCGGAAACGGCTTCCTCCAGTGATGCTCCTTTTTCAACCGCTTTCTTGATGTCAGTGGTCGATTTGGTAGCCATCCGTGCATCGTTTGCAGTTTTCTGTTTAAGGGTATCTCTCTTATCAATGTCCTCTTTCAAACTATCCCTTACCCCTGTTTTGGTGCTATCGGCTTCTATGCTTCCGCCCCGTTCTTTCTTTTTGGCCTCGTTTTTATTCT
This sequence comes from uncultured Saprospiraceae bacterium, assembly GCA_937973565.1. Lineage (GTDB taxonomy): Bacteria > Bacteroidota > Bacteroidia > Chitinophagales > Saprospiraceae > JADKBO01. The sequence continues at coordinate 13,521 of CALJKQ010000259.1, forward strand.
CCTTTTCCAATTTTTCCAGGGCTTCTTTCACTTCTTTTTCAATCCTTAGCAATTCTTGCGTATTGTTAGGATCAATATTGTCAAGATTTATCCCCCTTCTGAACATTTCAGCCCTGAATTGAGCCTCCGTTATACCCCGCTTGGCTAGTTCTGCTCTTGCAGCAGACTCACTCATGACCTGGGCGTTAATATATAAAGAACTGAATATCAGTAATATTACAGTAAAAAATTTCATTATTCTGACTTGAAGTTTCATTCAAATGATTTATAGTTCAAATTCGGTGCCAACCATTTCTCCCATTCTTCCAAACATTTGCCACTTCTTGCCACCAAAGATTCTATTTGATCCTTTCCAATAGCACCCAAACCAAAATAACGGGCGTCCGGATGACTAAAATAAAATCCACTTACACTGGCCGCAGGGTACATGGCTTTGCTCTCTGTCAATTGGATCCCTGTATTGGCTTCAACGTCCAACATGGTCCAGATGGTATCTTTTTGAGTGTGATCCGGACAAGCGGGATAACCGGGCGCGGGCCTTATGCCCCGGTACTTTTCACCGATCAGTCTTTCGTAATCCAAATTTTCCTCCGGGGCGTACGCCCAGTATTGGGTTCTGGTCTTAAAGTGAAGGTATTCCGCTGCTGCTTCTGCCAGTCGATCTGCCAAAGATTTCAGCAAGATCGCATTGTAATCGTCATGTTGACTTTCGAAATTTTTGATGTGGCTCTCAATGCCCAATCCCGCTGTAACGGCGAACATACCTATGTAGTCTGTCTGCTCTTCATCTGCGGGAACTATGTAATCACTCAAACAATAATAGGGCAAGCCGTCTGCTTTTTTCCTTTGTTGTCTCAGAAAATGAAGCCTTGCCTGCTCTTCATTCCTGTTTTCATCTTTCCATATAATCACATCGTTCCCTTCTGCGTTGGCCGGAAAAAACCCATAGACGCCCTTCATTTGCAGCCAGCCTTCTTTTTGGATCTTGTCCAACATTTCCAGCCCATGTTGCAAAAGTTCTGTTGCCTCTTTGCCAACCACCTTGTCCTCCAATATTGCCGGATATTTGCCCGCTAACTGCCAGGATTGGAAAAAGGGTGTCCAGTCGATAAATGGCTTCAGCATCTCAACGGTAAAATCAATAGCAGTCACTGTTGTTGCCTTCGGTTGGGGTGCTGTATATTGTTTCCAGTCCAACAAAGGCTTTTGTGCATTGGCCTCATCTATGGCAATGTATTCTTTATCAAACTTGCCGGATAACCTCTGTTCACGCAAGCTTTCATAATCCTTTTTATATTGTTGCACAACAGAATTTTTAACATTGGTGTCGTCTGACAAAAGACTACCCGCTACGGTGACACTGCGGCTGGCATCCAGCACATGAATCACCGGCCCGCTGTATTCTGTGTCTATTCTCAGGGCTGTATGGGTCTTGGAAGTGGTAGCTCCACCAATCAGCAAAGGGAGTTTCATACCCATTCTTTCCATTTCCCTTGCCACACCGGACATCTCATCCAAAGATGGGGTAATCAGACCACTCAGGCCAATGATATCTACCTGCTGTTTCACTGCTTCCTCCAATATCTTGGCGGTAGGCACCATTACCCCCAAATCAATGATGTCATATGCATTACATGCCAGCACAACGCCAACTATATTTTTTCCAATGTCGTGTACATCTCCTTTGACCGTAGCCAACAAAATCTTACCCTTGGAACTGGCATTGTTACCCTGCTTTTCTGCTTCAATATATGGGGTAAGATAAGCTACAGCCTGTTTCATCACCCTCGCACTTTTTACGACCTGGGGCAAAAACATTTTACCGCTGCCAAACAAATCTCCTACCACATTCATACCGTCCATCAGGGGTCCTTCAATGATTTGCAAAGAGGTGCTGTACATTCCGCGGGCTTCCTCAACATCCTTTTCAATGTGTTCGGTGATGCCCTTAACCAGCGCATGGATAATCCGCTCCTGAACGCTGGTCTGGCGCCATAGCTCATCTTTTTGTAATACTTTGCCTCCGCCCTTTATCGTCTCTGCATAGCTTACCAATGCTTCGGTAGCTCCTTCGTGTCTGTTAAACAGCACATCTTCGACCTTGACCAATAAGCTGGGTTCAACTTCCTCGTACACTTCAATCATACCTGCATTGACGATGCCCATATCCATGCCTGCTTTAATGGCATGGTATAGAAATGCTGCGTGCATGGCTTCCCGTACCTTGTCGTTACCCCTGAATGAAAAGGATATATTACTCACACCTCCGCTGATCTTACATCCCGGACACTGTGCTTTAATCTGTTTGCAGGCTTCTATAAAATAGATAGCGTATTCGTTGTGCTCTTTGATTCCGGTAGCAACGGCAAAAATATTGGGGTCAAATATGATATCAGTGGGAGACATCCCTGCTTCCTCTGTTAATATTTTATATGCGCGATTACATATTGCCACTTTGCGTTCTACCGTATCTGCCTGTCCTTCTTCATCAAAAGCCATAACCACCACTGCCGCACCATACTTTCTTGCCAGACTCGCATGTTGAAGGAATCTTTCCTTGCCTTCTTTCAGTGAGATGGAATTGATTATGCATTTTCCCTGCACACATTTTAAACCGGTTTCTATCACAGACCACTTACTACTATCGATCATCACGGGTACCCTGGCAATATCGGGTTCTGACATGACCAAATGCAAAAATGTTTCCATTGCTTTTTCACTGTCGAGTAAGCCCTCATCCATATTGACATCGATGATCTGTGCACCGGCTTCAACCTGTTGACGGGCAACCGCAAGCGCTTCGTTGTATTTCCCCTCCAAAATCAACCTGGCAAACATGCGACTCCCTGTCACATTGGTGCGCTCCCCTATATTGATGAAGTTGAGGTCTGGTCTTACAACCAAAGCTTCCAGACCGGAATAGGCCGATAATTTTTCTTTTTTTACCAGAGGCCGTGGTCTCAATCCTTTTACCGCCTCTGCCATGGCCTTGATGTGATCCGGTGTGGTACCACAACAACCTCCAATGATATTGACAAATTGACTTTCAACAAACTCCTGGATGTAGGCCTTCATTTGCTCCGGACTCTGGTCGTAGCCTCCCATTTCATTGGGCAGACCGGCATTGGGGTAGGCACTAATGTAAAATTGACTGATGTCTGCCAATTCTTTGAGGTGCGGTCGCATTTCTTTGGCACCCAAAGCGCAATTTAAGCCGACTGCAATCGGATTCGCATGGGCTATAGAAATGTAAAATGCCGATACCGTTTGTCCACTTAAGGTTCTGCCACTGGCATCCGTAATGGTGCCGGATATGATTACAGGTATGTCCTGACCTAAGTCCTCTTTCAATTGTTCTATAGCAAAAATGGCGGCCTTTGCATTGAGTGTATCAAAAATGGTTTCTACCATCAACAAGTCTGCTCCCCCCTCCATCAATGCCCGGGCCTGATCGTAGTAAGCCATTCTGAGTTCATCAAAAGTGACCGCCCTGAAACCGGGATTGTTGACATCCGGTGAAATGGAGGCCGTCCGGTTGGTAGGACCCATGGCGCCTGCCACATAACATTTTTGCCCGGTTAATTGCAGGTGCTTTTGCACACACTCTTTAGCAATCTTCGCCGATTCAAAATTCATTTGATAAACGGCATCCTCCAGGCCATAATCCGCCTGAGCAACCTTGGAACTGCTGAAGGTATTGGTTTCGATGATGTCTGCACCCGCATTCAGGTAGGCGTCATGAATTTCTTTTATGACGTCCGGACGGGTAATGCTCAACAGATCATTGTTGCCTTTGAGGTCCTTCTTACTATTGGCAAATTTGGTGCCTCTAAAGTCATTCTCCCCCAGCTTGTAACGTTGAATCATGGTTCCCATAGCCCCGTCCAATACAAGGACACGACTCTCCAATAAGGTTTGTAATTCTTTCCTGATCATAGAAAGCAAAGATAGTGAAGCGTTTATAATTTGAAAACTTTAAATAAGAGAGGAAAAAGCTATACCCATACCTTTTACGAACTCCCCAATTCTATTTTTGTCCAAACTTTTTTTATCAACAACGGATTGCCCCAAAGATGAGGTTTCAATCAAAAAGCATAGCATTCGCGGCATAACGGAATCATCAAAAGTATGATCCTTTTCAAGCTGTCTTATCCTTCTTTTCTTCGATTGGTAAAATGTCGAAGCATAATGATCTCTTTTTCGGTCAGCTCTCTGGAGAATCCACGAGGCAAATCCTTTTTCGTCAAACCTGCAAAATAGGTCCTGTCCAGCCTGACAACTTCATAACCCAGCGATTCAAATATTCTGCGAACAATCCTGTTTTTACCGCTGTGGATTTCAATGCCTACCTGATTTTTTTTACCGGCCTCAATGTAGTCTACGGCATCGACCTCTGCTTTGCCATCTTCCAGCATTACGCCATCTTTGATTTTTTCGAGATCCGTAATCTTCAGATTCTTGTCCAGTTCAACCTGGTAAATCTTTTTGATTTGGTGGCTGGGATGTGACAATTTTTTAGCCAAAGCCCCATCATTGGTAAGCAACAGCAAACCGGTGGTATTGCGATCCAGTCTGCCAACCGGAAACAAACGTTCTTCGTATTTGTCTTTTACAAGGTCAAGCACGGTCTTCCTGCCTTTTTCATCTTCTGCCGTCGTAATAAAATTTTTTGGCTTGTTGAGCAAGAGATAAATGAGTTTTTCCTCTTTTTTGAGTACTTCCCCTTTGTAGGTTATGACGTCGTTCTCTTTGGTTTCGTAAGCCGGATTTGTATTCACCTCGCCATTGACAGAAATTTCTCCTGCTTTCACCAATTCCGCCGCTTTTCTGCGGGAGCAAATGCCCGATTGAGCTACATATTTATTGAGGCGTATGATCTCTGAAGTAGCCGATGCTTTTTTTGCTTTTACCGGCTTTTCAATAAATCTCTCCTCGTTCTCATCATTGTGTTGATCGTGATTGCCTCTGTTGAAGAAGTTTTCATCGAAGAGTCGGGGTTTGCGAACAGGCTTTGCTTCGCCATCTTTAAAAGAAGGTTTGGCTTTGTCGCGATTCCTGCTTTCCGGCGAAGTTTCTTTTCGGTCAAATCGTTTGAAGTCGTCCTTTTGTCCAAATGACTTCGATGGAGTACGTTCTCTTTTATCTTCTGTAAATTTTGGGGTCCTGCCCCTTTTTTCATTGTCACCTCCGGAAAACCGGCGCTCATCACTGCCTTTTTTATCCGGATTGAATGTCGGACGATCCTGCCTTTGACTCGATTCTGATCTTTTTTCAAATGTAGGCCGATCTTCACCGCTTCTTTTTTCAAATTTAAAAGCCGGACGTTCTTTCTTTTGGCTGGATCCTGCTCTTTTTTCAAAGGAAGGGCGTTCTTCTCCCCCTTTTTTATCTGTTTTAAAAGCCGGACGATCGCTCCTTCGGTTTGACCCCGGTCTTTTTTCAAACGGAGGACGTTCCTCTCCATCTGCCGCCCTTCTCCTTTTGGGTTTGCCGGAAGTCTCAGAACTTTCTTCTTCTTTATTATTTTTTATGAAAAATTTTTCAAAGGGGCTTTTCCTTGCTACCGTTTTTTTCTTGCCCTCTGGTTTTTTATTTTTTTCCTCTCGCATGACTTAAATCTTAAAATGGTATTTGCGTATCACCAAAACCATCTACATCACCAACATCGCCGGTATTCAACCTCGATGGTCGGGTAATCATGGCATTGAAATTATCTGTTGCAAATGGATTGCCAAATTCGCCGCCTACAAAGCCGGATTCTCCCGGATCTTCAAATTTGGTATATTCTCCAATAAATCTCAGATTGACCGTACCCAAACTTCCGTTCCTGTGTTTTGCCAAAATGATCTCGGCTATGTCTTTGGGTGTATCAAAACTGCCCCCTTCTTCCAGCCCGTAATAATCAGGTCGGTAAATGAAGGTTACAATATCCGCATCCTGTTCAATGGCACCGGATTCCCTCAAATCCGAAAGCTGGGGTCGTTTCTCCCCTCCCCTTGTTTCAACTGCCCTCGAAAGCTGCGACAAGGCTATTACGGGCACATGCAATTCCTTGGCAAGACTTTTTAATGATCTGGAAATGGAAGAAATTTCCTGTTCCCGGTTACCCCTTTTTTCGTTGGGTGCGGCGGTCATCAACTGAAGGTAATCGATGATAACCATGGAGATATCGTGATTTTGCTTCAAACGCCTACACTTGGCCCGTAATTCGAAGATGTTGATGGCCGGCGTATCGTCTATGTACATAGGCAACTGTGATAGTTTATCTACAGCCGCGTGTAGCTTTGTCCATTCGGAGTCATCCATTTTGCCATTCCTCAGCTTGGAAGATCCTATTTCTGCTTCTGCCGAAATCAAACGCTGTACAAGCTGAACACTGGCCATCTCCAGAGAAAATACGGCAACTCCTTGACCATTGGCGGCTGCATTCTTGGCCATACTCAAGGTGAAAGCGGTTTTTCCCATACCCGGTCTGGCTGCCACAATGATAAAATCCGAAGGTTGCCAACCATTGGTCATTTTGTCCAAACTTCTGAATCCAGAGGTAACACCGGTAAGTTCGCTACCCCGTTGACTTATTTTTTCTATTTCTTTTTGTGCCTGCACCACCAAAGAAGACAATGACTCATAACCTGTATTCAGGTTTTGATCGGTGATGTTGTAAAGCCCTCTTTCTGCCTCATCCAGAATTTCCAGCACATCCATAGTATCCTCAAATGAGTTGCGGATGACTTCTGTGGAAACCCGGATAAGTTCTCTCTGAATAAATTTCTGAGCTATGATCCTGGCGTGAAATTCAATATTGGCAGCGGAACCTACCTTATTGCCCAGTTCTATTAAGTAACCAACGCCGCCAATTTCTTCAAGTTTACCTCCTTTGTTCAATGCTTCGTGAACGGTGAGAAGGTCAATGGGCTGCTGCTTGCCAAAAAGGTCAAGCATGATTTCAAATATAGTCTGGTGGGCTTTGAGGTAAAAAGATTCCTTTCGCAGGATCTCCACTATGGCCGGCATGCCGTCTTTATCAATGAGAATAGCCCCCAATACCGCTTCTTCCAATGGGATAGCCTGGGGTTGAATCCTCCCTGTCATGATCTTATTCAGATCATCGTCGAGTTTTACCGGACTGTAACTACCCCCGGCAATAGGTTTCAACTTATTGGTATTCTCCGACATACACGCTTTTGGCTAAAATGTTAGTAACTCTCTGAATCTGCTGTGCTTAGCTACCCCGATTTTCTATGGTTTCAGGGTCAAACTCCCTTAAAATACAGGAATTTCAGATGTCCTGCAAAGCTAAGCATTAATATGACCAATTTGAATTATATAATTACACATAAAAAGTGGAAAAACGTGTGGAAAGTTCCATGCAGCTGTGGAAAACTGAAAATTGGCTAACAACAGATGATTTGGACAACAATACCATGGTTTCGTTGATATTGTGATTTATTTATATATGTTTTTTAACAATTTCAAGGAGCTTGCGCTATTGTCGAGGGGAATTACATATAATATTTATTATCATATGAACGTCGCATGGCAACGCTGAAAAAAACAACTTACACTCATTTTTGGAATGTCTCGATGTTGGAAACTCAGTTGGATGCTGAATGAAAAAAGGCCCGCCGGAAATCCGACGGGCCCTGTTATTAATTCTTGTGGCTTACAATTAGTTGAAAGTATATCTCAAGCCCAATTGCATCTGCCATACGTTATCAAAATTCACTGCTTTCACAAATGAATCTTCCAACAAAATGGTCTTGCCATCTTTTACCTGTGTAGCCATTCTCACAGCGGGTACACCGTCTGCTCCTACACTGGCAAATGACAATGGATTTACAGTGGTAGACAAGTTTCCAACGCCCCATTTGTTGTTAACCAGGTTACCGACGTTGAAGATATCAGCTCTGATTTGCAGTGCATTCTTTTTACCTCCTACTTTGATGTAAACATCCTGCGTAACAGTAAGGTCAAATCTTGTCAACCATGGGAAGAAAGAACCATTTCTTTCAGCGTATTGTCCTCTTCTTGAATTGAGGTAATCGTTGTTGGTAATGAATTTCTCAAATGCTTCCTGCTGTTGTGCTGCTGTAAACACTACAACCTGATTGGCTCCTGAACCGGATGTGATGTCAGCAAATTTGATATCGGATCCTTTGTTAGGAATGAAGATCAAGTCATTGAATGATTGACCATCACCGTTGTAATCACCACCATATGTGTAGGAGATTGGAGAACCTGAACCGCTGATCATACCCAATGAGATGCTGGTTGCACCTCCTTTATCACCACCATAGTTGATCCTATAGTTAAGGAAACCAATGATTCTGTGCTGGATCATTTCATCTCCGTTAGCCAAAACGAGGTTGTTCTGACCATTTACACCAGGGATGTTGGCTTGAACCGTACTGCCTACAGGCTGAATATCGCGGGCTGAGCCAAAAGTATATCCTACAAATCCACCCAAACCTTTCGTGGCAACTTTTTCAAGTTTGGTAGTAAGGGTGTATGAATCTCCCTGATCAGTATTTTTCAATACAAAAGCATTGGTAGTAGCACTGTTGATAAATCTGGCTGCACTCGCTGCACTTCCCGACAAGCCTGATGCGGGGAAACGATCTCTGGTGTCAGGACCTACAAAATCTCTGTCTGCCGGTTTCAAGTTGGCATCGATATACCTAAGCGCCTGTAAAAATCTGTTGTAAATACCTTCAACTGTAAAAGTAAATCCGTTGCCGAATTTTTTGTCAACGGCAAGGCTTGACTTCCAGATGGATGGGTTCTTCAGATTTTCATCCGATGCATTGATTACATAAGGAGGCAATTTGGTGATATCCGTTGTAGCAGGAATAAACTTGCTGGGATCTGTGGTGAACGGATAAGCGGTTGTGTTGGTTACGTTCAACAAGGCAGTATTAACGCCATTGTTACCCAATTGGTTGGAAACCAATACCTGAGGAATTCTGGACACAAAAATACCGGTTCCTCCACGGATTTGGAAAGTCTTGTCACCACTCAAGTCATAGTTGAAGCCCAATCTGGGAGACAACAATACTTTTGCTGTCGGGAACTTGGATGTATTGATTTTAAGATCTGCTCCATTCTCATCTTTGTAAGTAAGACCTCCCACAACCGGGTTGTAGAAGTCAGCCGCTGTTGAGTTGTCATAACCAAAGTAGTCAGCTCTCAAACCAACCGTTACCTGGAAATCTTTGTTAACCAAAATTTCATCCTGAGCATAGGCTGAATAAGTAGTACTCTTCAATACCTGCAATGGATCCTGACCATTTGGCAACAATGAATACCTCAGGTTATACCTTGCCACGGTTACAGGTGATACAGGATTGTTGGGATCCGCCTTAAATGCAAGAGCTGCTGCTTTGAAGTCGTCGATTGAGTTGTAAACATAAACACCATTGGATGATGGGAAGAATACGTTGTTGGATTTAAACAATTCTACAGCCAAACCC
>CALJKQ010000260.1 GCA_937973565.1 uncultured Saprospiraceae bacterium
TCCATATGGCAAAGACCATGTGATCGTGTTGTTTACCAATTATTTATTGCTGATCGATAAAAAAACCTTAACCAGGCAGGAGTTTTTTGCCAACGACGATGAATACTTTTTATTTGCTGCAGCTGATGAGAAAAGAGGCGAAATATTTATAGGCGCCAATAAATATTTGTTGGTTTATGATGTACAAAAACAAGAAAAAAAAAGGTACTCATTGACCTATTTTACAAAGAATAAGACACAGCTTTATCAAATTATTGCGTCCATCGTAAATTATGATGATCGGTATTTGTTTATTCCCGGCGCGACAAAAAGCCTGATGTTTGATAAAATTAAAAAAGTATTAACTCCTGTACTTACAACAGAAAACAAAGCTGCTATTGGCATTAATACGGTATATTCTTTTAAAGATAGAGAAGGGAATATCTGGTTGAATTCTTTTGACAATTACAGCATGGTGATATACAATTCAAATCATCATCTGATATCAACAACCTGGATCCAAAATGAAAAGGGAATTTTTATAGAACCTTATTCTACATACAGATATTCGAAAGATCTCTACTTGTTTTGTGGCAGTGGGATGACAGGCATTGGTACTTTGGATCCTCATACTGCAAGGGTAACACTTCTTGATAATCCGGCACAAAAGTATCCAATTGTCTCCGCCTGTATTGTTTTTCCTGATGGAAAAATCTTTAATGCAGACAAAGATCATATAAATCTGGTAGATATAAAAAATAAACGGTTTACGCCTATATACTTTAATATTGGGGGCGTCCGACAAAAGCTTAGCAACATAAATCACCTGGTGGATCTGGGGAATAAAAAAATGATGGCCATCTCTGAACATGATGTATTCTTATTGGACATGGAGTCTCATCTTGGGACTCATAAACCCATTAAAGATTGTTTTGACCGTCTGGAATACAGTGATGAATCATCTCTGACACCGCTGGGCGAATTTAATAACCGACACTATTTTAAAACAGATGAAGGTGTCTTTAGGCTGGATACTACTTTGCTAAAATTCTTACCTGTTCATTTTCCAAAGGCCAGTAATACGGGAAGGAGCATTGGCAGTGTTTCATCAATGGATGTTGACAAACAAGGTAATATTTGGCTTTCATCTGAAGTGAACGGAGTCTTTAAAATAGATGCCAGGACGCAGCAGGCATATCAATATTACGATGGAAACTCCATCATGAGGATAACCTATGCCAATAAAGTAAACTGCCTGCCCAACGGTCAGATTTGGGTAAGTTCGGGCGATATTATTTATGTATTTGACAGTAGGAGCAATGAATGGCAGTTTGAGTACTCTTCAAAAACAGGTATGCCAGGCCTGGGTTATTCGACCTTTTACTTTCCTGAGGACAATAAAATGGTTTTTAATTACTATCCTTACATCAATATCTTAGCTCTGGATTCTGTCTTGTCTGTACAAAAGCAACCTTCTTTAAAGATTACTTCTTTTATGATAAATGGGAAAGAAAAATTGTTTGTTCCCACTGAAAGGAATTTGGCGTTTAAGCTCAACTATCAAGAGAACGATATAGACATTAGTTTTGCCAATCTTAGTTTTGTTCATAGTTTTAACAATCGATACCGTTATAAACTTGTGGGTTTGGATACTGCCTGGACAACCACTTATAGCAATACAATCTCTTATAAACGTCTACCATCAGGAGATTATACATTACTGTTAAGAACATCAGATGCTTCTGGCCGCTGGGGTGAAGTGATACGAAAGGTTGATATTCGCATTTCCCCGGTATTTTATTCTACTATTTGGTTCCAAATGTCCATTTTAAGTGTTTTGGCATTATTGGGGTATTTTTATTATAGACACAGAATCAACAGAGTCCGCATCACAGAATCTTTAAAATCAAAATACAACAAAGAGTTGTCAAAGCTTGAATTGAAGGCGCTGAGAGCTCAAATGAACCCTCATTTTATATTTAATTCGCTGAATTCCATTCAAAAGTTTATATTCGACAAAGATGAGTATGCTGCTTCGCAGTACCTCACTAAATTTTCCAGACTCATCCGCTACATCCTTGAACACAGTAATCTGGATTATGTAACTATACGGGAAGAAATGGAAATGCTGCGTTATTATCTCGAACTTGAACTTTTACGATTTGATAAACAGTTTACCTATAAGTTTGAAATTAGTGAGAGGGTGGATGAAGGCTGGCTTATTCCCACAATGATAATCCAACCCCATGTAGAGAATGCCATTTGGCATGGACTCATGCACAATGAGGGGAGGGGGCATATGTTGGTCTCATTTAATTTAAATGCGCAGGGTAAGCTACTTATTCACATTGAAGACAATGGTATTGGTCGGGAGATGGCCTCAGAACTAAAGAGCAAACAGCTTTACAAGAAAAGATCGTTTGGATCCTCACTTTCCCAGCAGAAGCTCAAAACTTTGGCGCAATTGCACAACATTGAATATGATTTTTCCATTGTGGATTTGAAGGACATTGAGAATAAAAGCATGGGAACGCGGGTTGAAATCACCATCTCGGTCATGACTATTGAAAACATGGGTCATTTTAAAATCAATGAATGACAGGATATTTCTCACAGAATAAAGAGGGAGTAAAATGCTACGAGCAATCATTATAGACGACGAAAAGAATGCATTAGAAGTATTGAAAATGCAATTGAAAAGCTACTGTCCTGAGGTGGAAGTGATTAAAGTAAGTCTGGGAGGCAAGCAAGGAATAACTGACATTCTACAGCATCAACCCGAATTGGTTTTTCTGGACATAGAAATGCCGGTTTACAATGGATTTGATGTGATTGAAGCCACACAACACTTGACTTATAAAGTGATTTTTACTACTGCTTACGATCAGTTCGCCATAAAAGCATTTCGGTACAGCGCTCTGGATTATCTGTTGAAACCCATAGATATTGAAGAATTAAAAATGGCAGTACAAAAATTATCACGTGTTGAAAAACCCGATATGGCTGCCATGCTAAAAAAGTTATATGTTGAGTTTAACCCGGATATGGGATATCAGAAACGCATCGCCATCCCCATGGGTGAAGCTTTTGAAATGATACATACCCAGGATATTCTTCGGTGTGAAAGTGACAGCAACTATACAACCTTGTATTTGAAAGACAGCAGAAAAGTAACCTTAACACGAACGCTCAAGGAGATTGAAGAAAGCCTACCCAATCCTCCATTTTTCCGAATACACCATTCTCATTTGGTTAATATAGATTGTATAAATAAATGGTATAAAACGGATGGGGGATATGTTGTAATGAGCGATGGCGCCCAAATCAACATATCCCGTTCCCGCAAGGATGCATTCTTTGATTTAATGCAAAAACTGTAAGTATAAATTTACCTTAACACGGTGATGGTTCCCGCTTTTTTCATATTTTCTGTTTTACCGCACACGTCCACGTTGGCTTCTATGAAATATACATAAACACCCGATGGCATAGGGTTAGTCCCAAATCTCCCGTCCCACATCAAATTGCCGGGACTAGATTTATGCACCAATTTGCCCATCCGGTCGAATATATCAAATCGTATGACCTCGCTATTTGCAAAGGGTGTCAGCTGTAAATCTACCATTGCATTTTGTCCAACCGGTGCCAAAATATTGGGTAAGTCAAAAGAAGGCAATTTGTCTGTTGTACCCACTTCAAAATCCAGTGATTTTTCTTCACAGCCATTGTTGAAAGTAAGTATGTAATTACCCGCTTGAGCAGTTTCAATCTTAGCTTTGGTGTTTCCCGTATTCCATTGTATGGTCAAATCGCTTTCTTCGTAATTGATCAATTCAATGCCTATGCTGGCAAAACCCTTAAAACAGGAAATATCCTCGTCAACTAAGTTGAACTTTACTTCTTCCTTCTCGGGTATATCAACGGTTACATTTTCCTGACAGCCGATATTGTCTTTGATGGTCAATTTATAGGTTCCGTAATACAGTTGTCCGATTGCCTGGTTGTTTAATACTACTGCTTGTTCATTGAGGAAGTAACTGAATTGTCCGGGGTTATCATTATTGACTATAACGCTGCCATTGCCTTGGCCAGGACAACTTCCCTTGACCTCCAAATCGATATCATACTCAGGACTAAAGTTGAGATCATAAGTGGTGGTATCCACACAACCATTGGTTGCCGTAGCCAGTAAATTAAATACAGTATCCTGCGCAAAATCCTGATTCAAAAGGTTTAAAGAGTTGCCATTGCAAACGATGTACTTCTTAAATTCGTGTTTTGCTTTTTCCTGTTCAACGATAATACTCTCTGATACCTCCCCACAGCCATTGTTGACCATTACGGATAGCATGCCGGCTTTGGTGACTTCGGTTGAAATACCTGTTCCCTGGTTGCTCCATTGAATGGTAACTTGTTCAGCTGTATAGTTTACCAACTGGACCATTGCCTGTCCTATGGGTTTGGCGCAAGTAAGATTTTCAGCACTTAGGGTAAATATGGGTTTTACTTTTTCTTCAATGCCGGTATTGTATTGGGTAATACAATTGTCCTCATCAATCAACTCAATGAGGTAATTTCCGGCTTGAAATCCACTCCAGCTATTACCATTTCCTGTTTGCAATTGGCCATTAATTTGTACACTGTATGTTTCCAATGTATTTGTATTAAGGGTAATGCTTCCATTTTGAATGCCCGGACAGGCGGCTTCTGTCTGAATACTGGCCAGTATGGGTTGCTTTACATTTACAAGATAATGGAAAGTATCAGCACAGCCACCCGGCTGGGGTTTGATAAATGTAAGGTTGGCGTCTTCTCCAATATTCTCACCTTCAATTTCGATCAGTTCTCCGGGACACAACAAATAGTTTATGGTTTTTTCATGAGAAATACAATTGATGCCAATCAAAATATCCAATTGAGCCTCATCATCACAACCTACCAAAGAGGCAGTCAGCTGTGTGGTTAGAATTTTGGATCCTTGCGGCAATGAGTGTGTATCTACCTCAATGGTTACTTGTCCTGCTGCCAGATTGATCAATTCATAAATGCCCATTTCAGTGGTGTCTTTTACAGAAGATGCCATCAATATTACGCCATTGAGCAAGGTATCGGCATTGTCTATAATTCCATTGGTGTTTACATCTGAATATACTTTTCCTTTCAGGGTACCAACCGGCGTTTTAAGCATGAGATTTAGCGGTTCTGATTGGGTAACACATCCATTAGTGCCCGTCAATTGTAAATGGTAGTCACCATCCATGGTAATAACAGGGTAGGGATTGTTTCCTCCGTCAGCAGCAGGCAGTACATTTCCATTTTTATACCATTGATAGGCCACCGTATTGGCGATTGTCGGGAAACAAATGGTATCGGGAGCACAACGCTCAAAACATCCTGAAGGTACCAGACTTGCATCCGGACCATTGACGATGCTTATTTCATTGCTTTTGGCGGTACAGCCATTGGCATCTTTGACAAATACAGCATAGGAAGCTGCGGTTTTAACTTCAATCTGATTTGATTTTTTTCCTGTGGTCCATTGATAGGTGAGTCCGGGTTGAGGACTTACTACCGACAACATGTGTAAAATGCCTTCACAAAGGGTTCCACTATTGTTGGCCGTGATTTGGGGAGCAGCAGGCAGGCCATTTACAACGACCTCTACAGGTCCTTCTCTGTTGATACATCCGGTGAGCAGATCTTTGATATCAACATATAAATTATAGGTGCCCGGGATCAATTTATTACCTGTCTGTTCGTTGAATTGGAGTTGGTGGTTTAAAACTCCTGTTGACCAGGTATAGGCCCAACTGTTTTTCTGGATGGCCTCGATGGTAAAATCTGCGCCCACACAGAATTTCACTGTGTTGTCGAAATAAACCTTTGATTCTTCTTCAAGGCTAACCGTAGATTTGATGTAGGATTCAGGAAGCGGAATTACTTCTATAACCTCATTGTCAGTGGTAAATTTGCAGCCAAAATTATCGGTAAGCTCTACCTGGTATATTCCTGTTGTGACAACATCAATAGCGTTAGTCAAAGCTCCGGTGCTCCATTGCCATTGGATGCCACCTGCCGGAGCACTCAGTTGTGTGGTTAAGCCATCACAAAATTTGGCACCCAGAGAAGAAGCTATGGGACCATTTAGGGTATTGGCATGAATGAGGATATTTCCACTGAGATCTGCTTTACAACCATAAATGGATTCAGCTTTGACCAGCAGGGAATAAGTAGCCGGGGTATCGTATTGGTGGTAGGGTTCCAGACCTTCATAAGTATTGTTGGCACCACTGACTGCATCACCAAAATCCCAGCTTGCTTTCACAATATTGCCTGTTGGAGAAAGCCTTATTGGACTTGCTTGATTTTCGCATACAGCTCCTGTCGCAAGCACAGCTGCATTGGGTTTGGGATATAAAGTGATGGTTTTGGTTATTTCATCCGTACAAGTACCATTGCTCACCTTGAGTTTGACCATATAGCTTCCTTCATTTTGATAGATATGGCTGGCCTCAGCGGTATTGGCGGTATTATCTGTACCGCTGGCAGGATCACCAAAATCCCATTCCCAGCTGGTAATGGAAATACCCGGTAAATAGGTAGTGCGGTCATAAAATTTGACTTCAGCACCTTGACAGGCTAAACCAAACTCAAAATCTGCAGCCATTTCTACCGGCACCTTTTTCTTGTTTACAATTTGACAGGTTAGTCCGGTTGATCCGTCACTTACATCCACAACGTGTGTAACATTGTAATATCCGGCATTGCTAAATTCATGCTGGACAACACTGCCCGATCCTGTATTTTGATTGGAATTGATGTCTCCAAAGCTCCAGTAGTATCCATTGCTGAGTACCTGGGTTGATGTGCTGGTAAATTCAATGGTATTGCAATCCAATGCTGTATTTGTATAGTCAACCGTACCGGTAGTGCTATTGCATGGATTGCTTCCACCCCCATTGCCGCCACCATTACCCGGATCATTGGGATCGCAGAAATCGTAAACAACCAAAACATTCGATACATTGGTACAGCTGTGCAAATCTGTAACTACCAGATGGTATTGTCCGGTCGCTTGTGTTTGGTACACAGCACCGGATATGCCCAGATCTACATTGTCGAGGAACCATTGATACTGATATCCTCCCTCTGCAGTATTGACCACCAGTTCGGGATATTGCCAGCCCGGAACGGATTTACAAATTGCCTCCTCGTCCGGTGTAGATAAAAAAACATTGGGTTTGGGATATTGCTGAATGGTAAAATTGTCAAGAGACTGACAGCCATTGATATCTTTTACTTCCACTGTGTAGGTTCCCGGCTTTAACATGACATCATTGCCATCGGCTACCCAATTTCCGTTTTCGTTTTTCCATATAGCTTGGACAAAGCCTGGTAAAACTTTTATCCCGGTCGGACTGTCTTCACAGGCAATAGCAGGATGATCTACTATTGGCTCCGGAAGTTTGTGAACATCAACTTGTTTGGTATATACTCCTGAACAAGTTGAAAGTTGGACAGAATGCAATCCGGCTTTACTCCAAAGGATTTTTACTTCATTGCTGTCGTTGGTAATGATAGATCCTGCATCTGTTGGATTAATGATCCATTCATATTTAAGACCTTCATAAAAACTTGCTTTAATGGTATATTCATCGTAAAGGCAAGAAGATGGTTCTCCGGTCAAATCTATGTTATTGATCTTCTCAGCACTTTTTACAAAGGCATTAGAAAGACAAAGTTGTTTGCTCAAATCCGTTTGTCTGACTTCCATTTTGTATGGGCCATCAGTGAGCCATTCGTGGGCAATGGAAGGTCCATTGTAGTTTGTTTTATTCGAACCATCCCAGACGGTCCAAATGTATTCTGCCTTTGGTAAATTGGATACTACTTTATAAGTATAAACATTGTTCTTACAAATGGCGAATTCTCCTTCTATGCCTGTTGGGGCAGCCGATTTCTGCAAAACGATGATCTCTTTGGTTTGTTCACCGTTGCATAAGCTACTGCTCGAGGCGGCAATTGTAAAATGAGAAATTCCATCGGGGACTTCGAATTGAATTTGGGCATTGTTCAACACTTCTTTGAGTATTGACCCTGTGGGAGATATGACCTTCCATTTATCGACCGCTATAGTTTGGAAAAATGAGTTGTAAGCAACAGCCGTAAATAAATCTCCAATGCATACCTGCTGGCTGCCCGGCTGTATAAAATAGGATTCAGCAAGCACCACAGCCAATTGAGCACTGCCACCGCATTTAAGATAACAATTGTCGTAAGAGACTTCTACTGATCCGGAAACGCCATTTGACCATGACACCAATATAGTATTGCTGCCCTGACCGGCTGTTATGGTGCCGCCCTGAACGACCCAATCATACGAAGTAAATCCATATTTTTGAATGGTATACATGCTTACTTCATTGCGGCAGGCCACAGTGGGTCCCGTAATATTGGCTAAATCAGAAACTATGGGTATTTCGAAAACAGCTTTTTTGGGGCATTTGTCAAAATTGCAACCGGCTACTTCCAATTCTACATATCCAACCGGTCCTTGTCCCCAATCGATGGAAATGGATTTATCTGACAATCCCCCGCCGGAAACCAGGGTGCCAGCTCCAACGATCTTCCAATAAAATTGACCACAATCGGCGGTGGTGGTGTAGGTGACCGGTGTGTTTTCGCAGATGGTTGATTGACAATCTATTTTGGGTAAGAACAAATCTTTAATTATCACTTCAGAACTGAATGTACCTGAGCAACCGCATTCATTGTACACTTTTAAAGTGATTATATACGTACCAGGGCCATCATAGCTGATGACAGGGACAATGTCGGTGGAGGTTTCTCCGTTTCCAAAATCCCATTCGTATCGGGATCCATTGAGGTTTTCAGGTGTGGGCGAAAAAATTTCGTTGGCACAGAATTGGTTTCCGGGAAGCGTAAAAGTTGCCTCTAATTCATTTTTTATTTCTACACAATAGCTGGTTTCTGAAAAGCAACTTAGCCCTTGGCCAAAAGTATTGGCGTTTACTTGTCCAAAACCGGAATTGCCCCAGGTTACTGTCACTGTATTGCCATTCACTGTATAGTTTTGGGCACCTGTAACAGACCATGTAATGCCCTGTGGCAGGGTACTCACAAGGGTATAGGTTTCTGTAAAACCTGGGCAGACCTTTTGGCATTCACCGGGTGATTGGTCATTTTGACAAGCCAACGAATCACCGGGTACAATATAGGATTCTGCGAGGGGATAAACATTTACCGTAAATGAATCACGCACCAAATTGCCATCAGGAAAATACGCCAATGCATGGATGGTGTATTGCCCCGGACAGAAAAAACAAGCAAAGGTTTGGGTCTGAGGTTGCGAATAACTGATTGTGGCACAAGTAGAATCTTTGGGGTCGAAATTGTTTGTAATGTATAAATATTCCAATTGTCCTTGATTGGGGCCGATGCCTTCCAATATATAAGATTCGCAGCCGGTACAAACCTCACGGGGTCCAAAGATGAAATGTGAAATCTGGGAACCCCCGTATTGTAAACTAAAAAGCAGCAAAAACAAGGCGAAGATGGCGTTTTTCATGTAGTCAATTTGTCATTATACTTGTATAGAGTTCAAATTCGACGCAAACGCTTCCTTCTAGAAAAAAAATAGGGGCATTGCCCCTATTTTGATTGCTATTCATAGGAATTGAAAGAGGTCTCTAGTCTGAGATGATTACTTTTTTCACCGAAATGCCGTCTTCATTTTTAACTTTTAATGTATATATACCTGACAATAAATCAGCAATCTGAAGTTTGACCAATCCCCCTTCATCCGGTAATTGTCTGGTTTGTAATGCAAGTTTTCCATTGATGGTGTACAGTGAAATATCCTGCTCAGCCCTGACTCCTTCTTCCAGATCCATCAGCAGAGAAATTTCGCTCCTCGCCGGATTCGGATAGTATTTAAGCAGACCGGCACTTTTCACTTTGATGTCCTTCAGGATTTTTACTTTGCATTGTTCTCCTGAAGGAGTAGTTCTTATGATGGTTATGCAAATATCATACTCTCCTTTGTGTGGAAAAGTGTGGGTAATCGATGCATTGCCTATCGAAACCATGCTGGTGCCATTGTAGAAAAAGTCCCAGATTACCATGTCACAATCGGTCAGGTTTCCAATGGGTGTCATAGTTACGCTATTGCCATTGATGGTACATTGAATACCCAGGTTGGCCTGGTACTCAAATTCCTCATCACATTTACAATCTTCACCTGTAGAGCTGCAAGGAGGCAATACAACTACGGTTTTGAACTGACAACACGAGGTAGATATATTGTCGGGTTCGTTGTGAAGTGTAGTGATGATGCACACACTATCCCCCGCAGATGCAGGAGGACCTAAAACAAAGCTCACAGGACCGTAAACGCCACCCGGTGCCAGTCCACCCGTGAAGTTAAATTGTGTCTGATATGGATTTAGCAGTGGATTGTTAAAGCCAAGCGAGGCGCTATATATGGTATCGATGTTGGTGTTGTGGAAGTACATATTTATAATCCAATCTCCATTTTCATTACAAAGAATGGACACCTCATCATAATATCCGCAATCACCCGGACAAAGCAGGGTGAATGAATCTGTGCAGCTGGGCTCCAGCACTCCGCCATTGTCTACCAACCACTTCAACACATAATCTGAAAAGGCTTCTGTACCACTTTCTATACAGAATTCAGGCAAAGTAAAGGTGTCCACAGGCAGTGCTCCTTCTTCGTAGATGATGGTGAATGCATTGGCCGAAAGATCGAAAGTAGACCAGGAAGACGATGGAAGATTGTTTAAGGTAAGTACGGCAGCTGTATCCAATGCACAAACCTGAAAACCATAGTACAAATCATTTTCATGATAGTTGTTGACAATGAGCTGGTAACAACATGAGTCTTCTTCGCTGACCACAATTTCTTCCAGGAAGACGCTGTCGCATGGAGAGCAACCGGGTATAAAAATACAATTCAGTGAATCCATGGAGCAACAGGCTGCGTTGGGATTTTCCAACGGATTATCTGCATGTACAGTAAGTCCATAGCAGAAATGCTGATTGGCCAGGCCGCTTCCTGAAACCATAAAATTGAAAGTCTGGCAATCGCCGGGGGCTAAAGGGGTACCACTGATGTTGATAAATGGAGGACTTAAGGTTACTCCTGCCGGAGATAGTTGGTTCAACTGAATATACTCAATGTTGAAGGTGTTGTAAGGAGAATTGCAAATGGTAACCTGGTATGCGTAACTATTGGTGCCGGGAATACAATGTATGGTGTCTTCGCTGATGTAAACACAGTCGTCGATCGGGCATTCCACTTCAATAGAATCCATACATAGTTTTTCATCGTCAGGACCTATCCAGTTGAAATAAATGACCAAAGGGCTTTCTTCTGCTTGTTCAAAACACAATTCTGCTATGTCGTTGCTGGTGCCCGTAGGAAGGCTGTTTCCAACCACTGCATTGCCCAGAATAAAGGAAGAGGACGTAGAAGCCGTCATCATCCACCCTGCAGCAATGCTGCCGGTGGTCAATGACATATCGCCCTGCGTGGTCCAGGCATGTAAGTATATCAATGAATCCAGGTTGTTTTCGACAGACAATGAGAAACAACAGTCTTCGGTGGTAGGATCGGCTGCTTCCAAAAACACTTCAGTATCGGTTGAATCACAACAGGGCACTACCACTAAAATAAGGGTGTCTGAAGTAGCAGTGCATCCAAACATATTGGTAGCGGTAAGCGAATAACTGCCGCTTTGATCAATTTCAAGGCACTGCATGGTTTCTCCCGGAATAGGAGCACCATTGAAATTCCATTGATAGCTGTTCATACCCACCGGTCCACATAAGGTATCAGGACTGCATATTTCGTAACAGCCGGTCGGCAGTTCGCAGAAATCCGGCAATGGGTTTACTACAATGCTGGCGTCGTCTTTGCATCCTGATAAAGTATCTGTGGCATATACGGTATAGGTCCCCGCCTGGATGGCGATGATTGATGCCGAAGTACTTCCGGTGCTCCACAAAAATGCTATATTGGAAGGTGGCGTGGCAACGGCATTCAACAAAGTAGGACTGCCTTCACACAGGTTACCTGAAATCACATTGATAACAACTGTTGGGGAGCTCAATGTGTCGATGTTCCACCAGGGAGAAGTTGCACTGCAACCGTTGGCATCGGTGATTACTACATATACACTGTCCTGAAAGTTTGTTGTACAAACCTGATAACTGCTTCCGGTGGCAAATAAAATGGTATCGCCATTTGCATCGAACCATTGATAGTTGTAATTGAAGCCTAATGGGGCAGATAATACGATACAACCACTGTCGCAAATCACAGAAGGCCCGATTATATTGGCATTGGGCAGCGGACAAATGTTTACTTCCACGGAATCCGGCACAGCGGTACAACCATTTGCATCGGTAACAGTAACAGCATAAGTGCCACTGGTGGTAACATTTATTACTTGAGTGGTTGCCCCATTTGACCAACTGTATTGTGAGGCCATGGGTGCTGTCAATACAATGGTATCACCGGCACATACTTTCAGCGAGGGAAACCATGCGATGGTATCCGGCATAAATTCGGGAAATACCTGGACCATGACGTTGGCTGTGTCTTTGCAATTGTAGATATCTGTGATGATAAGACTGGTATTGTAGTTGGCCCCTACGCTGTAGGCATGACTTGGGTTCATCCCGGCATTGTTGGACATATCTCCAAAATCATACAAATAGTTCAATATACCGGAACCTCCCGTATAGGTAAAGTTGACCGCATCTCCAACACAAGCAGGATTGGGCAAGGCGGTATAGGATGCTGTAACCGGCCCTAAAACGGCAACCGATATCATTTTTTGAACCATACAGCCATTGGCATCTGAAATGGTCAGGGTGACATTATACGTTCCTGCGCTGGCATAGCTGTGTAGAGGCATGATGCCGGGTGTAGTAGTGGTAAAGGTAGATGCATCCCCAAAGTTCCAGCTCCATTGGGTAATGGGGTTGCCTGGCAGATAGGTAGAAAAGTCGGTAAACTTCACTTCTCTGCAATTGGAAGTCAGCTGAAAATCAAAATCTGCAGCCAGGGGTATAGCAATGGGTTGACAAGTAGTAAGCTGACACACCCCGGTGCCGGTATTGTTGGGCACACTGTAGGTGAGGCAGTATTGATAATTGCCGGCTGTTCCATATTGATAAACAGGAGAAATGGGCCCCGGGTTGATGACCATGCCCGATGGATCACCAAAGGTCCACGACAAGGGTGTAATGGCCGCACCTGTATTGGTATAACTGAAAGTAACAAGGTTGCAGACCGGAGTATTGGGAGTAGAAACCAACGAGACAGTATGGCTTGCAGGTACACAACCTCCGCCACCGCTACCACCACCCGGACAAGTTGAATGAATCACAGTGATGCTGTTGCCCCATTTCATACATCCTGTCATAGAATCCATGACTTTTACATTATAGGTAAATAAACCGGGTGTTGAGGCTGGGCCTGCAGTGTGTATAAAAATGGCACTGGTGGCTCCCAATACAGGTGATCCATTGCAATACCATTGATATGTGTAGTTAAGATTGGTAAGTGCGGTTAGTGTTACAGTAGAGCCTGCCGTTGGCAGACAAATGGTAAGTGGGTTTGAAGTTGAGATACTGGCAACCGGTGCTGGCAATGCATTGAGATTGTAGCTATCTGTGGATTGACAACCATTGTTATCGGTAGTTGTCACTACATATAATCCTGCACTGTATGCCCATATAGGAGTACCACTGCCTGAGGGACTCCAGCTCGCATTCATATAAGGTCCGGAGCCTGCTGATAGTTGTACACTGTCGCCCGGGCATAGCTGTCCAAGCTGACTTATATTAGCCGCAACCGGGGCATTTAGATTGGCCATCTGAATGACGGAAATGCTGTCATTACACAATTTTGCAGTGCATTTTAAAAAAACGGTAATGGGGTTGTTGTTCCATTGTATGGTCACCGTAGGGCTGCCCTGACCTCCAATGATGCTTCCGGAGGATGGAGGATTTATGGACCAGTTATAAAAAGTTCCGACCGGCTGTGCTGGGGTTACCGTATAGGATTGTTGCGTATTTACACAGAAGGTACCCGGAGCGAGCATCAGAGGGCTATTCAATGATTTGGGAGTCACCGGACAGTTGATATAAGCAGACATACAATAAGGTGATGCCAACTCTGTAACCTTCACCGCCAAATTGTATGGACCATTAGCATTCCAGGTAACACTGATCGGGTTGCCGGTAAAAGAAGCCGGTGTTCCGCCGGTGACGATCCATTCGAATTGCACGCCTGTTTGAGTGGACCATGCTGTATACAATTCGGTATCGCCCGGGCAGATTATTTTTTCACCACTAATGCTATCCGGTGGGGAGAGGCTCTTTACTTCAAAACTGAAACATAATGTATCATTACAAAATAAATTGGGGTCATTGGGGTAAACGCAGATTTGGTAAAACCCCGGATTGCTAAATGTGGGTGTGATAAATTGATTGCTTATCATAGGGAAACCTCCCACAGCAGGACTTATGGTCCAGGTATAACCTAATGGTGAAGCATCCATATCTGTTGAAAAATATGCAGGTGTATTTACACAAATACTGGCAGGAGTTGGAAACAGGGCGTATTCCGGTCTTATGACCACACTCTTATCTGCCACACCTTTGCAATCTTCTTCTGTATGACCCGGTAAGCCTTGTAGAAAGGGATTCCAATAATCAACATGAATACTACCGGTGGGACCGGGGCCCCACATGATGACGACTTCATGGGTTGAATCGCCCGAAACAATCATGCCTCCTGTGACGGTCCAGTCGTATAGGGTGCCATTCCATTTCGGCAGCGTGTACGTTTCCTTTGATCCGGCGCAAACGGCCATATCTCCGGCAATCTGAGACACTGAACTGATGATGGGAACAATGGCCGTTACCGGTTTTTCACACCATATAGCCGGGCTGCAATTGTCCAGTTCCAGGGTGACGTTGCCATAAGGGCCGGTGGGCCAAACTACACATATGGTATCTGTACCCTGACCCGTGATAATGTTGATGGTATCCCCATCCGCTTCGGTCACTGTCCATATGTAATTGCAGCCTGTGGCATCCGTCCAGTATTTAGAAGTATCACCTTCACATAAAGTAGAAATCCAAAAGATATTGGGTCCGGGTAAATCGTCAACTGTTATAATCATTTGGGCTGTATCAGTGCAGCAACACAAAGGGTTGCCCATATTGTCGTAATTGTCATTTGTGGCATAGAGTGTTACCGTATAGGTGCCGGGCGTATTGTAAACATGGGTAGGGTTAGTGGCAATACTGTTGTTGCCATCTCCAAAATCCCAATAGTAAGATGATGCTCCGGTACTGGTATTGACAAAGGAAATGGGACTGTTGTTGCAAACACAATTCATCATGGTGGTAAAGGAGGCAACAGGCGCAGCTAAAACTTCTATACAATACATGTTAGATGTTGTGGTCATGCCCAGGGTTGTGGTTAGGGTTAACACAACTGGCCCCGGATTGGCCCAACTTACTACCACCTGGTGGGTGTTGTTTGGGCCGGTAATAGTGCCTCCGGTACCTGCGGTCCATAAATAACTGGCATTGATGTCGTTGTTGACAAAGTAGGTAATTGGAGTGTCTTCGCAGGCATAATATATTTTTTTTCCATTGCCTGCTCCGGCAGAGCCACCGACAGGCTCAGATAAGTCTACCAAAGTACAATTGGGTTTTGGGCATTTGATGGTTATGAATACAGTGGCCGAAATGGGTGAGTTGGGGATTTTATACCTGACGGTGTATTCCCCACAGGGACAGGCATCCGCATTGGGCAGGTACGTGAGAATGCCCTGAGGTGAAAGTTCAAAACAAGGGCTTTGTCCGATCATCATCACAGGACCCTGAAAAAGATCATTGAGGGTCACATCCACACTCATGGTTTCACCTTGCGTAAAACAGAGGGTGTCATTTTTCAGTTCCTGGGCTCGAAGATGAAAGGATGTTATGATAAACATCACAAGGTATAAGGCACGTGTTTTCATTTCAAAGGTTTTGTGTTCTGGAGATAAGGGTTAAAAAGAAATATTGGCGTAGGGATTGGTATTGGTGTTTAAATTGGCAGCTGTAATAATGGTGGCCAGTTTATTGGCACCTCCGATACTAAATGCATTTACCAGATTGCCAGTCGCTGTGTTTTTTACAATCAGCCAGTCGCTGCCTGTTATTTCATAACCGATGGCATTGTCGCTGCTGTTGTTGTTGTCCAGTTTCCCACCGTTAAAGGCACTGTAGAAGCCATTGCCGGTATTGCTGTCGGCTGCGTTGTCTTTTAGTACAACATCCTGGCCCGCTTCAAAGCCATGTTGATTGTTGATTTTTGAAAGATTGCCAAAAGCATAACCAGCATTGCTAATGTAGAAGCCTGAAAAACCATTGCCTGAAGCCAGGCAGTCGTGAATCTGATTGTGGTTGCCTGCCCTGATGCCATAATGAGCGTTTTGGAAGGCTGTTGTATTGGAAACCCTGCTTTCTGCTCCAGTGATAATACCCTGGTCTCCGTTGGCTGTACTTACGCATAAGTTGACTTCACATCTGTTTTCGCATTCAATGCCCGTGTCGAGGTTGCTGGTAGCTATGCAATGATTGACCTTACCCTGGTTGCCGGTATCAAGACCGTCCAGACCATTGTTGAGGGCATGACAATTTTCAAGCGTGCAGGCATCCCCGCAGATCAGGCCGTCTCCTTCGTTGTTGAGCAGTTGCAAATTCATGCCTATGAAAGAAGTTGCCGAAGCGGCAGAAATCCCATCTTCACCCCAGCCGTTGATGTAGCCGTTGTAAATTACTATGCCTGTTCTGTTGCCGGTTATGGTAATGCCTGAAGCATTGTTACCAGTATTTCCGGTCACGGCAAAAAAATTCAGATCAATGCTTACATTGCTGGCCTGGATGGTGATGCCATTAGAGCCCGTAAGATTTTGAGTAACAATATAGGATCCCGGCTGACTGATTGTGAAAGGCAGTTGACTGATGGCAATTTTATAGCCGGCCGAAACCCCCGGTGGGCCCGATAACAAAGCAGTCCATTGAGGTGTAGCAGGAGAGCCGGCATTGTAATAAAAGCCGGACTGCATATTGTTTTGATAAATCATGAGTCCGTTGGCCGGATTGACGATGGCATCTCTTTGTGTTGCATTCATCCTCGGAATAAGTAACCCTTTTTCGTTGGATTTTATATCCATGGCACTGGAGGGATCGGGTGTAAAGGTGTTTACACCTATCTGGGCAAAAAGGACACTGGATAGTAAGAGTAAAAGAAAGAAAAATAATTGTCTCATATGCTGCATTGATTGTTGTTGTACATAACAATCCGACCGCTTGATCCCTTACATCACTTTTGAAACGGGCTACCAAATTCATCCTTGATTGTGGTCAAAGAGAACTTCTAAACAGACCTAATTTTTTCAACTTCCTATCCTGTGGATCAAGGCCCCGAATATTTGGAAGTTTAAATTTAATTAAATATTCTGCAATTAATCAAAAAAACAAAAAATAATGCTGTTATTATTTTAAATATAGGTTTAAATGAATAGAAAAATTCTCACTTTTGAATTATATGTTGGCAGTGCAAATTGGAAATGGTGCGTGGAGGTTTTTCTTTTCAAATGGACTGTCCTTTTTCCAGTTTCATGATGGCTTCTTTTAGCATACTTACACCATTGTCGTTTTGAGCCTGCTTGAGAGCTTCTTTAGCATGTTCAAGGGCTTCCGGAAATCTGCCTTTTGCTGAGAGTGCGCGCATCATGCCTACATGGGTTGGCCATGCACCCTGATTTTTTTTAAAATTGTATTCAAAAATTTCCAAAGCCTTATCTGTTTTTTTCTGGGCCAGCAATTGACGACCATAATTGTGGACTTCCACTGTTTTGGCCATTGATAGGCCATCTTCTATTAGGATGTCTGCTTCACGGACCCTTCCCAATTTTTCCAGAAGTCCGGCTTTGATGGCAATGGCTTCGAATCTTTCAATGCCTCCGAGGGCTGGACTTACCGCGGTTTCAATCCAATTCAGAGCTTGTTCGTAATTGGTTTCATGGGTGAGGCACCATTTGGCAGCAGCTTCGAGGCTGGCCGGGTCAAAGCCAATGGCACCACTCATTTGAGACTGGATGGAGGCCAGGGTAGTTTTTTGTAAATCTACGCCAATCAACATAGGTATTTTCCAGTTTTCCCATTGTAGTGATAATTCCATTTGATCGGGAGCATTGGCTTCGAATACATAATTTAATCGCTCGTTGAAGGTATGGTCTTTTACCTGACGGGTATTTACTCTCAATACGTCCATAGCCGGATCGTAAAAATAACTACCCCATGCATTGACATTTTTATTAAATATCAGTGTGGATGAGTCAGCTCCCAAGGCAATAAAAAAGGCATATTTTCCGGCAGGTAGCTTTTTGTCATTGATGGTTACATCGGTGCTGAAAGAAATGGTGGTACATTCATTGGCACCCGCCCTCCAGGGAGAAAAAACATTAGAACCAAAGCCCAGAATTTTAAAGCCATAGTGAGCTACCTCAGTACCCCAGATTTTTCCCTGGCGGCCTCTGACAGCAGGGGCATTCCAGGTGACTTCTACATCCGTGACGCCCAACCTTTGACCAGCTTTTTTGGTGAGATTGACCCCATCCGGGATGCGCAGCGCCTGGGCATTTAGCAATGAACAATGGCAAGCAAAAGAAGAGAAAAAAGCGATCAGCAAAACTTGGGTAAACAAGCTAGGTTTCATGAATTTGTTTTTTTCAAAACGAATATAACAAGCTCTTTGTGAAGTTTGTGTGCAAAAACCGGGAGTTTGCGACATGAATCTTGACTGGCATTCCACAAGGATTGTATTCTGAAGTAAAAATTTGCCTTTCTGGCAACATATAGGTGGATCCTCTCTCATAACGTACGTCTGGAATTTTGTAGGATGTTCATGATTTTGGATGTTTTTTTCCCTTTTTATTAAGTTGTTTAAAGCAATAACATATCGATTAAACCTTAGAATTAAATTAAAATTTTATTCAAATATAAAAATATTAAATGTATAAAAATAAGTTATACAATTCTTTAAAGTGAATAAAATTAAAATAATAGTAAAGCTAACATATATGGATGTAAAACTATAAATAGAAGTATTACTTTTGCTATAAATAGCAATGCTTTAAAAATTCTAAAATGAAAAAAATGCATAATTACCGACTGCTCTCTTTATTTACATTGTGTTTGTTACTAAGTATTGGATGTAACAAAGACAATGAAGACAAACTCTTCAAACCTGCCATTGAATTGTCTACCAAGACAGAATCGTATGACGCTGATCTTGTGCGTGACTGGATGGTTGTGGCTTATGATGCAGTTAAAGAAAGGGGATTTTTTGCCCTCGATGCTTCCCGTTTATATGCTTACACTTCTATTACTCTATATGAGTCAATGGTGCACGGGATTGAAAATGGGCGTTCACTCAATGGCCAGCTTCAAGGATTAAACAATCTGCCAAAGCCTGATGAAAACAAGCAATATGACTGGTCCATAGTGATGTGTCATGCAGCTCCTTTGGTGATTACGCACATGCTCAACGACCCGGAATTTGCATTGAGACAAAAAGTGAAACAATTTGAGCTGGATCAGGAGAAGGAAATTATTGCCAAATTTCAACCTTCACAACAGGTGATCATAGATTCCAAAAATTTTGGACTGGCACTGGCAAATGCTATTATTAAGTATGCAGATGCAGATAATACAGCGGCTGCCAAATTGGTTCCTTACGCCATGCCGGGTCTTGAAAACAATCCCCAATACTTTGACGGCAATGGTACTTCCAATTTCTTTATGCTTCCTTTCTGGTGGACAGCCAGACCACTGGCCATCAATACATACAATATCTGTCAGCCTGAAGGACCCTATGACTACAGCGAAGACCCTGCCAGCGCTTATTATAAAGACGTAGAAGAAGTTTATGAGGCTACTCTAGATCCCGAAAAGGTGAGTATTGGTCAGTTTTGGGCCAACAACCCAAGTGTTTCTGGTACCCCTGCCGGTTCTTGGGTGGGTATCGCGAACCAATTGGTTGATCAGTACAAAATGGATATAGTACAAACTTTGAGAATGTATACTCTGCTCACCATAGGTACCCGAGATGCATTTATTGTGGTGTGGTATACCAAATACAGATGGAATCTGCAGCGCCCCGTTTCATTTATACGAAAGGTCATGGGCTACGATAATTGGTTGTCGCCCGTACCAACACCACCTTATCCTGACTATGTTTCTGGTACATCAGCCAATGCAGGATCTTCTGCTACCATGCTTACCCGAATTCTTGGCAATCGTTCGTTTACCGATAACCAGCATGCTGACAAAGGATTTCAAAACAGGCCTTTCCAATCATTCCACGAAGCCGGAGTAGAAGCATTCCACTCCAGAATCTATGCCGGCGTACATATGAGAAAAGCCTGTGAAGATGGTTTCGAGTTGGGTAAATGCGTTGCCGAAAACATAATCGGGCAAATTCGTTTTGAGAAATAATTAGGATAAAGTTAGATAATTAGATTTGGGCTTTGCAATTTGCAAAGCCTTTTTTTTGATTTATTGCTATCCACATCATTTCATCTGAGTCAGATTGGTTAACCCCTTACCATAGGATGAAAATTGCGAGTATATTTTTATTGAAATGCAGAATTTGAACACTGAAGGCTCATTGGGATTTTTATATTTGTAGTAAATTGTTGAGCCATGACCCTGCAGATCAAATCGCTTGAAGAGTACAAAGCAGCCTATCAATACAGTGTAGAAGCCCCCGAGTCATTTTGGGCGGAGCAAGCCTCTACCTTTTTTTGGCGGCGCAAATGGCATACTGTATTGAAAAATGATTTTATCAGTCCGGACGTACAATGGTTTGTAGGTGGAAAACTCAACATTACAGAAAACTGCCTCGACCGACACATTGCCACCCGAGGGGATCAGGTCGCCATTTTATGGGAAGGCAATGACCCTAATACCCCAACAGTTCAATATACGTACAGGCAGTTGTTGTCGGCAGTCAATAAATGCGCCAATGCGCTCAAATCGCTGGGTGTTGGCAAAGGAGATCGCATTTGCTTTTACATGCCAATGATACCTGAAACAGCTATAGCCATTTTGGCCTGTGCCAGGATCGGGGCTGTCCATTCTGTTGTTTTTGCCGGTTTTTCGGCAACTTCACTTGCAGAAAGAATTAAAGACGCTGCCTGTAAAATGGTAATTTGTTCTGACTACAATTCCCGGGGAGCTAAAAATATTGCGGTAAAATCAGTGGTAGATGAAGCATTGGCAATGGGATGTGATTCGGTGGAAAAGGTATTGGTGCATAAAACCACCGGAGGAGATGTTTCTTTCAACCCTGACAAAGATGTTTGGTGGCACGAAGCGGTAGATCACCGAAGTGACATCTGTGAAGCAGAAGAAATGGATGCAGAAGACATGCTTTTTATCCTGTATACCTCAGGCTCCACAGGCAAACCCAAAGGTGTGGTGCATACCTGCGGAGGTTATATGGTTTACACCTGTTATTCCTTTCGGAACGTATTTCAATACAATGATGGCGATATTTATTGGTGTACAGCAGATGTGGGTTGGATAACAGGTCATTCCTACATTATTTATGGTCCTCTTTTGGCGGGAGCCACTACGATGATGTTCGAAGGTATTCCTACATTTCCCGATGCCGGCAGGTTTTGGCAAATCATTGAAAAACACAAGGTCAATCAGTTTTATACAGCACCAACGGCCATCCGATCTTTGATGGCTGCCGGTCACGATGAGCCTGATAAATACGACTTGTCATCGCTCAAGGTGATTGGCTCTGTAGGAGAACCCATCAATGAAGAAGCCTGGCTTTGGTATGAAAATAAAGTGGGCAGAGGACGCGCCCCGCTGGTTGATACCTGGTGGCAAACCGAGACAGGCGGCATCCTTATAACACCTATACCTAATATAACGGACACCAAACCCTGTTTTGCGTCTTATCCGCTACCGGGGGTACAACCATGTCTGGTGGATCCGGCCGGACATGAAATCCATGAAAATGGGCTTGAGGGTTTACTGTGTATAAAATTTCCATGGCCATCCATCTTACGTACCACTTACGGCGATCATGAAAGGTGTCGTTTAAATTATTTTGCCGGCTTTGAAGGCATGTATTTTACCGGCGATGGTTGTCGCAGAGACGAAGAGGGGAGATACAGAATCATTGGCAGGGTAGACGATGTGATCAATGTATCCGGTCACCGCATAGGTACGGCAGAAGTAGAAAATGCCATCAACCAGCATTCCAATGTGGTGGAAAGTGCCGTAGTGGGCTTCCCCCATGATATTAAGGGACAAGGTATATACGCATACGTAATTACGCAGTTTCCCATTACCGATGAAGAGCATTTTCGCAATGAGGTATTGATGGTAGTGACCAAAGAAATAGGTGCCATTGCCAAGCCCGATAGAATACAAATAGTAAGTGGCCTGCCCAAAACAAGATCCGGTAAAATCATGAGGAGAATCTTAAGGAAGATCGCCTGCGGGGAGGGAGATAGCCTGGGAGATGTTTCTACGCTGTTGAATCCGGAGATTGTGGACGAATTGAGAGAAGGGGTTTTGTGAATTAACAATTAGGAATTATCAATTATCAATTATCAATTATCAATTGTCAATTATCAATTGTGAATTAACAATTAGGAATTATCAATTATTTTTTTGGTCTTCGGTGCGCATTACACAGTCACCCAATAGAATTGAAAATTAAACAATTGAACATTGAACATTGAATTGCCAATTAGGAATTATCAATTATTTTTTTGGTTTTCGGTGCGCATGGCTTGGTTGCCCAATAGAATTGAAAATTAAACAATTGAACATTGAACATTGAATTGCCAATTAG
>CALJKQ010000261.1 GCA_937973565.1 uncultured Saprospiraceae bacterium
ATGGAAAGAATTTGATAATAGTGTTGTCAACCTTTTTTGGCAATTGCAGCCGATGTAAAATCGAGTTAAATTTTCCTGATTTAATATCATAGACATACAACTCTTTGCCGGATGAAAGCCAGATGGTATGGTCATCAACCTTAAATATCCTTTTGGAAAATGCCTTTTGAGTTAGCTGTGGAATTTTACTTTCCAGCCAGGGATGAAATGTATAATCATTGAGATCAAAATATTGCAGGTCAGATACCGATGCCAGCCATAATCTATTATAAACCGAATCATACACTACACTCACCAGGATGGACGATATGCTCCTTTTTTCTTTATCAATCGGACTGCTATATTTTTTAAAACCATGACCATCATACCTGTTTAGTCCATCACCTGTGCCCAACCAGATGAAGCCATCGCGATCTTGTGTCGTACAATAATGATATTTTAAACCAAGACCATCCTCTCGGGTAAACTTATGATAAGAAAATACTTTTTCCTGCCCACGTGCTTCACTAATTGGAATCAGTAAACAAAACAACAAGCCAATTGCTGCAATTTTAAACACCCATGTATTGTTTAACCAAAGATACACATTTGACCCACATCACAGCCATCATCTTACCCTGCCAAAATACACCCTTCCTCCTGTCAAACCATTTAAAGACTCACCGTAGGGAATACCTATCACAAAATAATTGGAAGAAATAGCAACCGCATGCACCATATGATCCGAAGCGGTGGCTGCGGGATCCTCAATATTGAGATAAGATGCAAATGTGCCATTCTCCTTTTTCATAATTTTAACCAAAGGACTGACAGGGCCAACAGCATTGATGGACGATAAAATTGACAAATCAGAAGTAGTAGACACTGAATTTCCAAAAAATGCAAAATCACCGGTGGCTCTGCATTGATAATTCTGCTGCCAAACGCCATTGTCCAAAAAATATCCCCTGCATGCACCATTGCTGCTGAATGCAGGTAATGTGCTTTCATTTCTCGACCCTATTACCAAAACCGATTCATTAATCGCCAAAGAATATCCAAACTGATCATGTTTTTCCGGGCCACTCAGTGATTGTGTGTGGGTGTATTCATTTCCGGTGTCCTGGTGAAAAATATATACTGAATCGCTGTCTATACCTGTATCATCATTGTGAAAAGGGGCAGACACCGCAAGCCATTCACCCGAGATTCCAACGGCAAATCCAAACATATTTTCTCCAAATGGCATAGAATGTGGTGTCGAAACCACACTGACCGTATATACTGACGGTGCTGAAAAATGGTAGATCCATACAAGTCCTTCATTTAATCCTCCTGAGGGATTGGGGTCCGGGCTGCTGACCACAATCTTTTCTCCATCTATATCGACATCATGGCCAAATCTTTTATGATTGCTGTTGCCCGGTGTCAGAGATGTTTCAAGATTCCAAACCGTACCTGTTCTGGTGAAAATCAGTGCCTTCCCAAAATTATTATTTGCTCCGGGCAAGCCTACAACCAATTTATTGCCGGATAATGCAACTGAAAAACCCATCTGTTCTCCGGCACTTTGTCCTTCCAGCACCTGAACCAGATTCCAAAATCCGAAAGCAGGTTCTCTTTTGTAAATGTGCACCCTTCCCTTGTATGAGCTCCAATATGGAGACCCTATTGCCGCATACAAACCATCCATTGCCACTGCAAATCCAAAACCGTCACCCTGGACTGCATCTGCCGGACTTGCCGCGTAATAGTTACTCGCTACTCCCCTGTTGCCAATGGATGGCCAAAACAAATCCTGGGGATTGGGGGAAAGGGTCACCCATTCATTTCCATCAAAACCTTCAAAGTCGCCTGTTTCCGGGTTGAACCGAATGGTACCTGCTGGAGAAGAATTGTTGTTGTCATTTCCAATTTTGACAGATCCATTGACATCCAAAGTAACAGCGGGGTTGGGTTCATTGACACCCACTTTTTGCGATTGTGAAAACAATAAAGAAACAGAAAATACAAAAGCAGTTAATATGAAAAACTTCATGACATTTTTCTTCAAATATCTGCCTTAACCTCTGGCAAAAATGCCATGACTGAGTATTTGACCTAAGGATTTATCCATTTGCACAAATTGACCTGCAAATGACCACAAAAGATCACATTTTGAAAAAACTCTTTACCAAACTGCCCCGGCTATCCGTCCACTTTACAAAATAAATGCCTTTGGGCAATGATTGAAGATCCAAATTGTATTCCATGAACAATGAAGCTTCGTGTTTAATCTCTTCCATTTTCCTCCCCAGGGCATCCATTAAAATCAACTCTCCTCTCTCTTTTAATCCACTAAGCTGAACAATCAACTGACCGTGGGCAGGATTGGGGAAAACTACCATTTCTGCTCTCACAGAGGGCTCCGTTTCGGTATCTGAAATGGTTCCGGCCACAAACTGGTGATTGATTTCCTTTCCAAAATCGCCATTAAATTGTTTTACGGGCTGTCCCATACTCCTGATTCCCAAGTAACCGGTTCCATCTCCATTCGCCCAAAAACTGATGCCGTCGTCATCTGAATCACTTATTTTAAGCAAATAACAGCCATTGAGGTTTCTAATGGTATCTGAATAGTCCCTATTGGGTGAAAGGCCGCCTTTTCTTTGTTTTAAGATATTTCCATCTATATCGGTCAACACCCAGGAAGTCTCATTGGCAGCCCCATTGGTCCTCATATCAATGATTACGGTAGACTCATACTTGGGTACAGCATTGAATTTTGAAGTCAACTCGTTGTTATTGGCATACTGATCGACTTTGCCGTTTGGCTTTGAAATCACCACTGTAAACGTACCCTGATCCAACCAGGTATTAGGCACAAGTACGGGCAAATCAACAAGTGCCGATTGCATAAAAGACAAAGATCCTGTCCACTTAAATTTTCCGCTGAGATCATTTTCAGTACCGTATTCTATCATCAGACTCGTCAGTGGTTCATTTCCTGTATTGCGAATTTCAACCTGGGGGTTCATGCACATGGGGTTGAATCTACCCTGCTCGATATCGCTGTTAGGTCTCAAAATGCGAGTGATGGCAGCATCATTTACGAAGGAGGCTGGTCCATATTCCACTAATTGATGGTTGATTATGTACCTCGAATCTCCCTGTGCTGTATTGATGCCGTAGTCAACTTCCATGGCCTTGTTGGCAACATAGGAGCTTACATCGTACTCTCTGAGATCGGTAGGTGCTCCGGGACACCAACCTGCTCTGTCATAAATCCAGGTACCTCCCTGAGGATAAATTGGGTTGTTGGCACACTCTTTCCAAACCTGCCACGACCATTCTGCCGGACCACCATTGATATTGATGTTATGGGTTTGGG
Organism: uncultured Saprospiraceae bacterium; assembly: GCA_937973565.1. Lineage (GTDB taxonomy): Bacteria > Bacteroidota > Bacteroidia > Chitinophagales > Saprospiraceae > JADKBO01. The sequence goes on from CALJKQ010000261.1 coordinate 3,350, forward strand.
GAATGAACTCTCCTTCCTGCCCATGCCCTGTGATGGCAGACCTTATTTTGGCAAAGCGGGTTTCTTCCTTAAATGCGATGTTGCGTTTTTCGTAACTGCTGTTGGCTATGATGCTGTTGAAACCTACTGCATTGACGGGCCATATCTGACGAACATCCACTACTTTTCGGGGCGCTGTGCCTTCATAGTACCAAAACTGAATATCCATCTCCTCCTGGTTTTGTCCACCAAATTCCATGGTCAGGCGTTTTCTGCCCTTTAGGATTGGAGCGAAATCTGAGACATCAAAGTACCATGTTTTGCCATTGATTCCTAAGTCCAATCCTATACCATAAGGTGTGACAAAACTCATCAATTCAAATTTCATAGGTCGCTTGCTGAAGTAAACCAGATCCTCAATAAAAATGGAACTATCGGCATCAGTAAAGACCACGTCCACCTGGTTGCCCTCTTCATCGAAAACCGGGTTATCCCCTGCTTCCCATAAATTGAGGGTGGGTCCTTCTTTGAGATCATTGTTTTGCACATAAAAAGTTCTCACTTTGTGTGATCCGTTGATCAGAGAATCCAAAACAACTTCTTCCTCTACCGAAACATTGATATTGCCTTTCACAAAAGTAGTATTGGGTCTGAAAGTGGTAGATGTAAAGTTTTTGAAGATTTTACCGGGTAAAAAGGCTTCCAGAGCAGGCTCATTGTTGAATTGCGCTACGGTAGCGGGAAAGGAAAAATCTTCAGCTTCCAAACCACCTTGTCGGTCAAACGGAAAGTAATAAATCAAATTACTATAATTGGGATGTATGCCATCCAGCCTTCTGTTCATAAGCAATTTAATACCCTCCACATCGAGTTCCTTGTTCCAGATACTCAAATCATCCAGATTGCCGGGATAACTAAGACCGCGATCCAAGGAACCACCAAAGCTGATGCGTTTGATGTCAATTTTTTTGGTCATGCCACTACCCGAATGCCACAGCACACCATCCAGGTAAATTTTCATGGATCCCGTTTTTGCGTTTTTGGTGAAAGTCCAGAAATGCCATTTACCCTCGAATTCCGGATTTAAGGCCGCCTTGTTGATTCGGTTGTATCCGGTACCATCATTGCCACAATCCCAGTAAACATTGGAGTTGCTCCAGGGCAAATGGATCATTATTTGGCGGTTGTTTTGCGCATCTACAGCTTCCATGGCAGCTGTATTGGTGGGCAGTACATCCTGATTGCCAAATGACCAGAATGCTACCGTAATTTCATCACTGATGGCTGCAGCTTCTTCTG
>CALJKQ010000262.1 GCA_937973565.1 uncultured Saprospiraceae bacterium
GAGGGATTACGATGTCATCTGCCAACAAAATATTACTGTTAATGCTCGCTGTAAATCCAAATATCTGACCCGTAGTAGCGCTGGCATCAGCTCCACCAAAACCGCTCCCCGGAAAATTGACGATCTCACTCTGGTCCTCCAAAACAGGTCCCATCATGAGACTTCTTTGTCCGTTGGTGGTGTTACCAGGCCTTGCCGACAGGGCGTTTAAGTTATTCCTTTTGGGTAATGTAAGGGTCGACATGGGATCCACAAAGTCACCCACAATCTGGGCGCAAACCGATACAGGCAAACAGGAGATTACCCCAATCACAAAAAATGCAAAAAACCTAGACACAGGCATACATAAGGCTTTGATTAGCTAAATAAAAACAATCGACGAGTTGGGAATTCAAAGGTACGCATATAAATTTTTCAAATATAAAATGTTTCACATATTTTGGATTAATAGTGACCCATCACGGTAGAAGAGAGGATGTCGAGTTTGCCGGCTCCAAAAAACACAGCATTTCCGGCAGGATCCGGCGCCCATATATCTACATTATCCAATCCCAAAGTCTTTCCTGCCAATATTTGAATAAAGACAAAACCGGCACTATTTGAAATTTTGATGGAAGGTTTTTCCATAGGGGTACCGTCAATGATTACATCTTTATCAATCAACAAAGGTGTTGTCAGTATTGTGCTTTGCACATGGATGTAATCATAGGTTATGGTAGTACCTTCCAACGCACAGCCCAATACATTGCGCAATGTTCCTGGACCGGCATTGGTACTATCTTTTACTATGGTCCCCTCTACTTCAACGGAAACTGTTTTAATTGCACTGCATCCTCCCGGAAAGCTAACCGTAACGGAAAAGGATGAAGTGGTTAGCGGATTAACCGTGATGGTTTGGGTGGTGGCGCCATTGCTCCATAAATAATAGGGTGCAGAAAGGTTTGCCATTAGCGTCACATCCGATCCGCTGCAAATCATGCCATCGTCTGCAACTCCGGAGTTTTCTGTCAACTGAATTTCGAGTCCGGCATTTCCGGGGTCTTCGTCATTACAATCATCATTGTTGTCTACGTAACCTTCCGGCTGGAGGCAGGTGTACATCACATTCAAAGGATTTCCAAGACCATCACCATCACCATCACCATACCATGCTGTCAATGCCGATGAGTCGGCCACGATGCAAAGATTCACTTCTATGCTGTCGTTGAGATAGAGTGGATAGGCAGGGTCTTTGGCAATAAAAGTAAACGATACATTACCGGTGTAAGTGGTATCTGCAATTTCAAATCTTACATTGGATATGCCATTGACAGCCATCGTATCGGAGATCACAGGAATGACCGGCGCAAAATCGCAGTCGTGGGGATCGCCCGGATTGCCCAGGATGGCGTAGGGTTCAAAGTAAAAAACACTGTCCATGGTCCAGGTCTTTTTCATCTCTCCGCTGTACAACTTAAGTGTAATTTTTTTGTGCTCGTCTATCTGTCCTCCGATCGACAAATAAAAAAGATGATCTATGGCATTGCGCTGACAAACGCCTCTGAGTTCATCGCCTATGAAGGCAGCCAGGAGATCGTTGGCATGTTCAAAATGGTGTTTGGGTGTAAACATGGGTCTGCAAACCATGGTCATATTGGTGGGAAACATGCCGGAGATTTGCCATACAGGCGGTATTTCTGCAGGTACAGCTTCTGTAATCCCGGGCAGATAATCATATGCGATGCTATCTCCTGTAAATTGGTTTTCGTATAAATCCAATTCGGCCAGCTGAAAGGTATCTCCCACTACAATGCCTTGGTGCGGAATGGCCGGTTCCCATAAGGGTGCTGCATAAAGCGGGTTGACGGTTAATTGGATGGTGGTTTCTGCAAAATATTCTGCACTGGGGGCTGCTCTTTCTCCCCGGTCACGGGTTTGTGCGATGGGGGTAATCTCCGTAGCCCTGACAGTAAGTTGGGTTGTGCCCTGAAAACCTACAGCTCCTCTAATTTTGAGGATGCTATCTGCCAGCGTAACCAATAGATTGGCATTGGGCACAACGGTCCATTCCACAGGATAACCATCCGGTTGAATCAGGTAATCATTCAAATTGATTTCACCAAAAGGCCATCCTTCTATGGTCTCCATCGCAGGGATGGGCAGCAGGTAGATGGGTGCATTGTTTTCCGGAAACACAGCTACTTCATAGGGTGATTCGAAAGTGCCGGTTATGGCCTGCGACTGAAAAATAAACGGATGGAGTACCTCGTATACTTCATCGGTTTCTTGATGGTAAACGCGTATATTGAATGTATCGATGGCCTGATGGGAATACAGCGTGACAAAATAGAGGTACACGCCGTTGCCCATGTCAATGGGTGATCCCAGACCTCTGACTTCGCCGTCTTTAAAGAACCCAAGCTGATTAGCGGGATCATTGGCAGGCAATTCATCATACGCCAATGCTGCTATTACATTGGCAGAATATTCAAATGAAACGCCCTGCGGCAGAGTCCAGTTGGGACTTTGTGCACCCAAGCCATACGCCATCAAAGCCAACGCGAGACATAAACAAAATATTTTGATTTTCTTGGTTATCATCTTCCCTGAATTTAACCCCCTTACCCGGTTACCGGAACAATCCCATAAAGAACTGTTCCGGCTCCCGGCTTTTTTGGGGTTATTTTAAATATAACACTTTTTGGGTGTAGGTATTCGTATCGTTTTCAAGCTGCAGGATATAACTGCCGCCTGCAAGTTGGCTGTTGGGCCTCCATTCCATGGTATTCATGCCGGATTTCACTTTCACTGATTTTTTATCAATGACGGTACCCAACATATCTCTGATGGTAAGTACTACTTGATCACCACCTGCATGTATATAACGAAGCTGTAAAGTGCCACTGAATGGATTGGGGAATACTTCCATGCCTTTTACCTCCAAAACATCTCCGGTAGCTGAAGGTCCGGCCAGGTGCAATTCAACGGGATCATCAGCTTTGCCTACAATGCCATTGATTTTGAAATCCATCCTTTCTGCCAGGGCATAAACCTGTGACCCATTGCCGTCGTAAAATCTGAATTCCAGACTTTCTCCATCCTTGTTGGCATAAACCGTCATAAAGACCATATACGCGTTTAGTAATGGAATGTAGATTGCCTTACCACTGCCTCTTACTTCGCCGTTGACAAAGGCACCTACTTCATCGCCCTCTTTTAGCTGATTGCCCGAAGTTTCGTTGTCCACTACAATGGCTATAAGATTCATGGTGTATTCAAAATTTACAGGATCCACTGTCCACTGGGCAAAAGGCATTGCCGCAATCGGTGTATCTTCTACGGCCGTCTTACCTGAGTAAACCGGAACTACTTTGTCTCGCTGGCTTCCGGTTGGGTTGCCTCTCAGGGAAAGTGGATCAGGATAAACCAGCGTGTCTGCATTAGCCAATTTGATAAGGTAACCATTGGGCGCATTGAGTGTCTTGAGGTTTCCAATCCACCCGGCACCGGAAAGATATTGGGCAAATTGGAGCTGACTCTTGATGATGTCGCCATTGGAAGGTGTCAGTGAAGACAGCGCCTCATCAATGCCCATAGCTTGCGTAGGAATGTAGCCTATCCAGTTCCATCCTACACTTAGCGGTATAGTCTGGGTCTCCGGATCCAGGTATTGTCCGATCAGTGAGATGGAATCGTCGTTCAAGGAATGGTACTGATACATGGCTTTTGGTGAAAGTGTATTGAGTGTACCGATCCATGACGATGCATTGGTGGAGTAGGCGCTGAAAGTAGTTTGTCCTTTGATGAGGGCTCCGGCTGGTTGCGACAGTGATGCCAATACTGCATTGGGTGTAGCCGGCACCATGTCGAGGTTCATCGATATCCAGTTCCACCCTTCGTGGATGAATATTTTTCGCAACAGGGTACTGTTGGTATGGATGACGACACATGAAGACAAGCTGCCTTTGATGTCGTCTGCCAGGAAGGTAAATGATTCATCGGCCCACGCATAAAGTTTACAGTCAGAGGCATCCCAGATCTGGAACTTGACTTCTTCACCGGTATTCTGATTGCTATACACGGTTAGGAAAGCGATGTACTTGTTGAGGGCCGGTTGGTATTGAATTTTGGCAATACCCCTGAGTTCATTGCCCACATAAGCGCCCACAATGTCGTTTTCATCAGCCGACATAGTGCCTTCAATGTCGAGTTGCAGAATGAAGTTCATCGAGAAAGTGTAAGCTGAGGTATTGAGTAAGTCCGGATTCAGGATCCATTTTTCCGGTCTGCACAAAGTCCTGGCTTTGAGATTGAGGTATTCATCACCTCCCATAAAGAAAGGATTGATACCCGTTTCTGTGTGCAGGATGATGGTATCCTGGAGCTCTCCCAATTCCAGATTATCACTTACCGTAAAAAACACTTCCTGAACTTCATTGGCTACGAGAGTGCCGCGGTCAGGATAAACGTGAACCCATTCCGGCAGATTTTTGAAACTATAAGGAACAGGATAGCCTCCTCTGTTGTGAATTTTCGCTGATATCGTTTTGCTCTCATCCACATATTTTACTACTTCGATGCTGTCAGTAAGCCAGGCCAGTTCGTTGCGGTCTACATAAAACTCCCATTCTACATGTGGGTTTTTATTTCCTGTCAGATCTTCAATATTGAACAATTCAGCTCTGAGGATTTTGTTTTCAAATTCCTCATTGATGAAGTTGGGCACCAATACAATTTTGTTATTAACACACGATCTTGTAATATCGATTACTGCATTGGTTTCGCTGTTTTTTAAACTTGCAGCCCCTACAGATTGTGCCATAAATTTCTGACAGTTGATTTCCTGGTTGAAGGTAAACGAGATTTCATCTCCAACGTGATAGACGCCGTCAGATGGCTGTGGTGTGCCAACCAGGGCAGGTGGTGTACGGTCAATCTTACCTTTGATGATTTCAGAATATCCTGGCTTATCTGATGCATCGCCTGAACACATTGTGACGGCTCGTATTTCATATTCACCATCGTTAAAACCGGTTGTATTCCAATCAAAGAAATCGTAGTTTTTATGACTTAAAGTGTCATAAGTTCCAACAATGCCGGATCTCCCTTCCCATTTGGGATTGTATTTTTTGGATCCCCCCGGAAAAGCAATCCACGTACCATCTCCATTGGCCCGCCGGTACTGGAGATTGATGGATTCAAATTTGGGATCTTCGTTGTACCCGGAAACGGTTACCTTTCTAACATCATCGTTTCCTAAAGTTAATGGATCAGGAAACACAACAAAATTTTGTTCAGGCTCATTGATTACTACCTCACTGCAAGGCCTGATGAAATGCGCACTTACATAGACAGCAGAATACAGGAACTCTGCTGTGTCGGGCAAGATACCCAGGTCATTGGCTCTCTGGTCCTCGCAAGCTGAGTACAATACAATCTCGAGACTGTCGTAGTCATACTCAACAGAACCTCTTTCTACGGTCACTGTAACCGGGATCGAGGTGCCATAAGGTATGGCATACCACTGGATCTGGTTCATCGGTGCCCCATTGCAGAATATTTTAGCGCCATGTGCATTACTTTCAGGACCTGCCGTGAAGGCATAAGTCCATGTTTCCAATGTGGCACTCGTATTGCCCATGATAAAGGTAAAGGTCGCCGGTTCATTGGCAGGTACATCTGTTCTCACGGGACCGTTTGTACAAACCAGGTTTACACCTTCTCGTTTTGCAGTACCCGGTTCCCATGGACAACTACTTTGTCCGGCATTGACTTTAAAAAGTGGTGTTTTATAAACACTGTCTATACAAATATCTACAGAGAAGGCATCAAGTACATCGTCATCTTTGAGGACATATCCTGTAGTTACACCATTTTCTTTATTATTATCTTTAGAGGATTCAGTTACTTTTTCTACATGTGATTTTATAACGAAACCCGGGCCTATACCTTGGAATTTGAGAATTATTTTATTGTCAAAATCCCCATTGAATTTACTTCCTTCTGATGTTGTTGAAGAACTGAGGGAGTCCAATGTTTCAGAATATTCATAATCAGCACCAGCAGAAAAACTGATATTTTTGGTAGATTCTGCATTCTTTTTTCTCTTATTGTTGTCAGATAATATCTTATTCCATCTATTTATAGATGTTTGATACCTTGTAGTATCTTCCGTGTTTGTAGTTAATGATTTTAAGGTTTGTAAATGTGGAATAACCGTATTAAGAATATGCCATTCTGTATACATAAATGTTGTTCCGTAAGTTCCGGGCTCTATTACCCCACTTAGTGAATCATATGGCTCACAAACCAAGGAATCAAATAAAATAATATCTGCCAACCCAAAGTTTATATTGAGCGCTCCTCCTACGAATACATCTCCTCCTTGTGCGCCAACGATAAGATCATCGTCGCTGGTTGAAAGCCTTGAATTAAATGTTTTACATACTTCTAGTGAATTTGAAGAAGCCTTGCTAATTTCGTTAAGTATAGTGAAATCAGGTCCCACTTCTGATTCGAAAGATATTTTTGGTATACCAAAAAATGCTATAGACTCAAGATCTGGTCCGAAATCAAAAAATGTTTGTAAGCCCCCACCTTCAGCATTTTCTGTGCTAAAAGTCATTTTTTCACAAATTTTTTGCCCTTTTTCTATGTATGAATAGCTGCCATCACCGGGAGGGTCATGCAATACAACCGAAGGCGTTTCGGGGAGTTGGGTTGTAAATGTGGGCAGTTTATTATAAATACCTGTTACAACGCCCTGGGCTACAAATTCGCCCCTGTTTTCTTCAAGTGTTGTACTGATAATTTGCAAGGTTTTAAAATAGGGTGGCGAAGGATTGGGCTTCCCTACTACAAATTCGTAATTGAGAATTCCACCGCCCATGGCAGTATCAACCGTAATATCGCCAAAGCCATTGATAATTCTGAAACTGGCAGTATCGATGTAACAAACTCCCCCTACATATTCTTCTTTTAATTTAATGCCCAGGGTTTTGTGCTCGTATTGATCCATTACAATGACATCACAACCTGCCGAATAAGTTTCTAATCCTGAAATCACTTCGATTTGAGGTTGGGCATAATAAGTAAAATTCAAGGTGGTATCTTCTTTACTTAAATCCACAGTAGGGAAACCTTCGTCGTTAAAATATTTATCGATAAAAGGATTGTCGTGAAGGATGGATACCGTCATTCTCTCCAGCGGCGGTAAGCCGTCAACGTCATAAAATCCATCGACATTGTCAAAAGGAATCAGTTTTTCGAAACAACCATTTACAGATCGCAACTTAAGGTAGGCATTTTCTCCGGCATCGATGATGGCCTGCTTGCAATTTCCTCCTGCCATCTGGCCTGAAATTCTGCGGGTTGTCTGATCGTTGAACAAAATACCGGCAATTGGACTGTTAACGTTTGTTACTTTCCATGTGGCTGGTGCAAATGTATGGTCCTCAAAAACGGGTTTTAAGGTGCCTGTAAATCCCGGATCGAAATCAACCACAAACTTACCGGTTGAATCCGTAAAAATTCTTGGGTTATAAGATTGGTTGTTTACCAGAATTTCTACATTTTGGGCATAACAATCCGTTTCCTTATATCTTACGAAACCGGATACAGAGATCGTTGACCTGTCAGTAAAATCAACCTGATCCACTGATGTTACACTTGGATTTAGGGTAACTTGTCTTGTCACAGGTGAAAATATATGGGGTTCCTCTTCCTGGTTGGCTGCAAATGATGACCATTCATAATTGATCAAAGTACCATTTGTCAGGAAGTGTGAACCAACGTTGGAAATAACTTCTCCTGCCCCTTCATCCATGGGGAAGTAAACATACAGGTTCCTTTCCTGCATGTCTCTTGATTCCTGGTAATGATTGTTGATAAGGGTTGGGGTTAGAATGGTGTCGTAAACAGCAAACTCATCGATGAGTCCGTTGTAGTAATCCGTAAGTGAAGCACCGGTGTCATGCACGCCCAATCTCCATGGCGTGTTGCTCTCAGCAAGATTGCCCAAAGTACCGCTAAAGGTATGGCTTCCAATAGAAACCCCATTTTTATATACCTGGACGAAATTGCTGGTACTGTCGATGGTAATGGCCAGGTGCTGAAATCCGGTACCCAGATTACCAAAAGAATGACTACTGCCATTCAATGAGATATTAATGACCTGATGGATGCCGGAGGGAACCAAAAATACCTTAAAATCATTGCCGGTAGTTTTTTTGCTTGCCAGGGTTTGAGTGCCTGTGTTTCCGGAGTTATTTACCCACAATTCCAGGGTAGATTTTTGGGGAAGGGCAAAGTTAGGAAGGGTAACGTTTGTATTATTACTCCTTGTAAATTTCACAGATTTATGAAGGTAGAACGACTTCATAGGTTCTGCCAAAAAGGTGGTACCTGTACCATAGGATGCTGATTCAATTCTGTAAAAACCTTCGGCATTGGTTTTACCCGCAGTGCGAACAGGTGGAATGTCTGAATCAAAGGAGGCACCACAGAAATACAATTTCAATCGATTTTTAATGTCGTACGATTTTTCTCCCAACTCTTCATCCATCTTCCAGTAAAAGTCAAGATTGGCTGTTTGCGAAGAGGCTGTACCATGCATTATTTCTGGTATATCCAATTCTGAAAGCAGGGTAGAGTAGATCCTTAGTTCATCAATTTTACCATTCCATCCACCTCCGTTTTCCGTATTACCCAACTTTAAAAATACTTCATTGGATACTTCTTCTCCTACCGGTACATTGTCATTAAACGGAGCAATTCCAACCAAAGCACCGTTTATGTAAAGTCTCATTATTTTTGTTACTTCTTCAAAGGAAATGGTCACATGGTTCCAATCATTTTTTAAACTATCCACAAAATCAGCAGCCAAAAATGGAGATGCACTTGGCAGCGTAGCCAATTCTATTCCTTCATGTCCGGTGTTACTGTTTTTGGCCCTTACATACAGCAGAATCTCACCGATGCTGATGACACCCGCATTGGCATTGGCTGAATCTGTTTTGATGTAAAAGGTCATCGTCCAGTCTGCATGGTCAGGAATGAAAGAACTGTCGTTGTTGACAGAAGCAGTGGCCGCATCTGCAGCATCAAATTTGGCTGAGAAGCCCTGCATGGGCATCAATGTTACCTGCGCATTGGGTACCGGACTGCCACTTTGGGTCTTGATCCATCCTGTGACTACACCATTGGGCACCTGAAACCCCAAAGCATAACTTTCATTGCCCTCGCCATAGGCATTTAATCCCCTGACTGAGTATTGATAAGCCACACCGGCAATAACATTGAAGTCGTTGTAATTTCTGATATTGGGACCCACACTGGCCAAAAAGATATCATCTCGGTAGATGTTAAATCCTTCATTGGGTGATGGGCCCAAGGCGTCGATTTCCCAGGATAGCTGGATGCGATCCAGCAGATCTCCCTGGGTGGCATTAACCTTTAAGGCAAAAGGAGGAAGCAGGTATCTTCCATAAAATCCAACAGTGGAGCTATAGGATGAATTATCAACGTAACCTGTGAAAACCTGACCAACGGATAAGGCAGTAAGGTATTTTTGACTCTTAGATTTGGAAGTACTGCCGTAGTTAAAATAGGCAACTCCTTCATAGGAAGCAGAGTCCACTGCCACGGTAGGATTGCAATTGTTTTGTGCGTTGATAAAGGACAGGAAGCCCAGCATGATTATGAGGGCAATAAATGCACAACTATATTTATTATTCATGATAAATCAAGTAGAAAGTGAAAGAATAAATGAATGGTGCATTTTTATCTCACCCACACCTCTATTGGCCCAACAGCATAAGTTTCGTTGGTAGTACCTTCATCCAAAGCAGAACCAATGAAAACCCAAAAGCTACTTGATGATCCGTCTCTTCTGGCGCTCATTTCCACATCCATATAATAGTCGGCATCACCCTGGCCTCCAATTTGGACAGCATTGATAGCGGTTGTATTGTTAAAATTTCCATTCGACTGCAACCAGTTGCCCAGGTAAGACCAGGCTACCTTAAATGTACTACCTGATGCATTATTGGCAAAACCGGCAAATGCCATATCACCACCACCCCAACCCCAGGAATCGAAGAAATAGTACCTGAACTTAACTTTCATTTGAGACCACGATCCGGGTATGTTAAACATTTTTTTCAAAACCTGATTGTTGACAGAGGGTTGTAAGATATTACCAACAAAGGTTCCGCCATTACAGAGACAAGGATCTCCAGCAGGAGATGCATTATTCCAGCCTGTGTTTTGTCCACTTGGAGAATAGGATTGCCAACCATCATGTGATCCAAGATCATCTACATCAGCCAATCTCCATGCGCTAAAGCTGCCTCCATTGGTAGTAGAATAATTGATAGTACCATCGTTGTAAAGATTTACCCCATTTGTCCCCATCGAAGGTGCTTCCACAACATTGGTGAAAGTGGTTTTGGCATCCTTGACTTCCATCTTCTCAGAACTGTTGACATATATAGATACTTCTCCGTCTGCGGTTGAAAACAAACCACCATCATTGTCTCCACCATTGTGAAAGGTATATCCGTTTTTATTGGCATTGTTGACTCCCGGAGCACCACCACTGGCTATTATACCGTCAGCTACTTTTATCTCATCGGCCAATACCTGACCGGCACTCGGAAACTGGTTGGAGCTACCTCTGAGGGCAAGCGCATAAGGAGCTGAGGTCAGCCTGATTTTAGGTGTCATCTCCTGAGAACCGATCTGTACACCCATCTCATAGTCCTGATCAAAGGCCAGGTTTAAAGGGGTGCCGGGGTTATTGCCTAAGACAACACTGTATATACCTCCATTTAACTCAACATCGTCTATGATTTCATACCACAGTACACCTGAAGGGGTGCCATCAACAGCATAAATGTTGAACCTTATGGTATAGGTACCATCTTCCAGCGCAACGCCATTAGACTTTTTTAATATTCCCTGTACACTCAGGGTAGCCTGGGCATTCATTAAAAAATTTAAGCCCAAAATGGCTAGGATCATTAATAAAGACTTTTTAAAGCCTGAAGAAATGAATAAAAGGGTAATTGGATTGTGTTTTGTAGAAATCATGGTTGGTTTGATTAAAAATTGACAAATAGCTTAGCATGTGATTGCTATCACAAAGTAGGGGAGAAACCCATCAAGTGAGATAGGACGATTCAATCAAAAACCTCCAAAATCAAGGCTTTTTATGGTAATTTTTAACCATTTTAAAGTTTTACCTTTTTGTAGGAAGTAACATTGAGGAAGCGACCTTTCCAATTTTCAGATCCACTTTCCTTTTTGGTGTTTTTAAATACCGGTATTCAAAAACCAGCTTCTTGCAACCTTTTTATCCATGTTAGCCTCCAATCTATTCTGTGGGTCATTACAGTGCCTCCAAATTTTATATTGGATGCTGAAGTACTAAAGACGAACTGTTTTCAAAATAAAATGTCGATTTTTTAATTTTTTTAAAACAATATTTATCAGCTTTGATATAAAGCAGGGTGATAACCAAATTTTATTATTTGATGCTTCTTGGAGTGCAGTATTTGTCCCAAAAGGCCAAATTTTATTTTTATCAAATCAACAATGCTGTTTTATCCAGCCTTCATGCTTATATGTCTATCCCGAATCATGGTAAAAAACAATTTTCTATGGTAATTTTTAATCAAATTGAGACTTCTATCATCTTCCGAATTGGCGAGAGGGTCCGATTTGTCAAATTAGGTCTATTTTTAGCCTATGAAATTTTTTCCATCTCTACTAAGATTTGTTTTTTTTCTATTTCTGCTTTCGGGAAGCTTGTGCAGTCAAATTGCCAATGCTCAATTTAAGTACGAAATATTAAACAATGCCCAGGGCTTGTCTCAGGGCTATATCTTCGACATCCTGCAGGACAGAGATGGATTTATGTGGTTTTCCACCAAAGATGGCCTCAACCGGTACGATGGGTATCAATTCAGAATTTATACCCACAGTGCCTACGACTCGACCAGCCTTAGCAGTAATCAGTGCTTAGCCCTCTTTGAAGATAGACTGGGCAGGATATGGGTCGCAACAGAAGACAACGGCATCAATGTGTACAACAAAGCCTCCGACAGATTCTTGCGCATCCAACAGAAGACCGGTACACCCAATACCATTTCCGGCAACAGGATTCAATCACCTTTTATTGAACTGGCCGATGGCAGGATCATGGTAGGCACTGCAAGCGGGAAACTCAACCTGATCACCTTACCGGAAAATGCCTTTGACAACCCATCCGGTATCCGCATTGAAGAATTAACCATTCCGTTTGATTATTACAACCTGGTCTACTTTACCGATGCCTTGGGTGATACCTGGATCAATGTCCACGGAAAACACATGAAGTTCAGTCCTGCAAAAAATGATTTTGAATGGGTCAGGGATATCACCCATTTCAGTACCATTGTGGCAGAAAAAGACGGAAGTTTTCTCACAGATTCTCCGTTCTTTGATGTAGTTGATAAAAACCAAAGCTATGCAACTTTCACTTCACCTGTTTTCCCGGGACAAGGCACAGCAGTTTTCAAAGATATCAACAACCGGCTTTGGATTTCTTGTCCCAATCTGCATCAGTTGCAAATTTACGATCTCAAGGCATGGAAAAAAGGTAGTCCCATCGATCCACAATCGGCTTTGATTGCTGAAGACAAGATAGGGGGCACCAAAATGGTCAAAGATAGGTCCGGCATGCTTTGGATGGGGACCAATGGTTATGGCTTGAGAAAATATCGTTTTGAGTCTGAAAAATTCAACCACCAGGCCAAAGGATTTAGCCCACGGAGAATACAAGTAACGAAGGACCGCGGCATATTTCTCAAAGGATGGGCAGAAACCAAGTTTCTCCTGCCGGATGGCAGATTGCTGCAAGACGATATCTTTTCGGAAGGAAAGATGATCCACGATTTGTTTGTTGCTAAAAACGGAGATTACTGGACATTGCATTTGCAAAGAACAGGAGATAAATCTTTTCAAATTGCATCAGTTGATCAGATCGAATCTTTTACGCAAAAGAAAAAAACCTATGCCATTTCTTTTCCGATTATCTATGGATACCTGGAGCCCATCATGGAAGATAAAAACGGCTACATTTGGATAGCCGGCATTGAAGGAAATTACAACGTGCTGGACCCCAAAACGGGAGTATTTAAAAAATTTGTATTGCCCTCAAACAATCCGGCTCAGAAGCTGGTGGGTGCTTATTTTACGGCCATGTACGAAGACGCCCAGGGTGCAGTTTGGCTGGGCTCTGAAACCGGTATTGTCAAAGTTCAAACCTCAGACATTCTAAAAAATAATCCCGCATATCAATGGTATGTCAGTCAGCCAAACGATAAAACAGCTATCAATCACAACCACGTTTCCTGCTTTTTGGATGACCCCAAAGACAGCCGTTTTCTTTGGGTAGCCACCAAAGGAGGTGGGCTCAATCTTTTGGATAAAACCACCGGTAAATTTACCCACATCACCACACAGGAAGGCTTGTGCAACAATTTTATCTATGGCATCATGGCGGATGCGAGTGGCAACATCTGGGGCAGTACCAACAATGGCTTATTTTGTTTGTTGGCTACCAGCAATAAAGAAAAAGCAAGCTGGGACATCCGCCACTTTACAGAAGCCGGTGGATTGCAATCCAACGAATTTAATACCAACGCATTCGCAAAACTACCTAATGGCGAGTTTATTTTTGGTGGGGTCAATGGGGTAAACATTTTTAATCCCCAAAATATCCTGGTCGATACTTTCCTGCCTAATGTCTTCATAACACAATTGATGGTTGGCAATAAAGTCATTCGGGCAGGTGATGACTCGGGCATTCTGGAAAAGGCCATCGAATTTACCCCTAAGATTACCCTTCGCCATCACCAGGACATTGTTTCGTTTGAGTTTTCTTCACTGGATTTTAGAGCACCGGATCAAAACAAATACCGGTATAAGATGGAAGGCATTAGCGATGAATGGGTCGAACTGGGTATCCGGCATATGGTTACTTTTTCTCATCTTCCTCCGGGCGATTATGTATTCAAAGTCCAGGGTACCAATAGTCTTGGCCTCTGGAGTGACAAAGAGGCAAGTCTTGCCATTGAAGTTTTGCCTCCCTTTTGGAATACATGGTGGGCTTATCTCTTTTATCTGGCAGCCTTGATCTTTGCTATTCGCGTTTATTTTAAGTACAAACTCAGGCAAAATGAAATGCAGGCTGCACTGGATTATGAGCAGAGAGAA
>CALJKQ010000263.1 GCA_937973565.1 uncultured Saprospiraceae bacterium
CTCAGGCATCCTCCACTGACTTTTCTCTATCCAGGTCAATGACCTTGTGTTTTGCAAAATACAGCCAAAAGCCTTTAAATTGCCAATTGGATTTATTCTTAACTCAACATCATGCAACTTTGGGAAAGGCTGAGTAAGTAAGTGCACCACCTAAAAGTTTTATTAACACTCATAAATACATTGCATTTATAATTGGAAAATCTACATTAAAAATTAAGGTCAAAAACCATTTCAAATAATTGCACTCAATATTAATTTGTGTTGATATCCAGTCTTTTTTCCAAATCGATGATAAGATTTCCCGGCTGAACAATGGTAGCTTTTTTACAAACCCCATTCATTTCAACGGAAACCAAATGTTTTACTATTAAATCTGTGTTCATATCCGGCACAGCATTGTTGCTCCAAGTAGTAGGATCGTGCCAGTCACCATTCTTAACAGAGATAACCTGTCCAGTCAGCAATGGCGTAGTGACAGCATCGGGTGTAAGCCCTGTAGGGGGATCTTCATAATTATAAACCTTGTCTCTGGCCATACTGTAAAACTTGTAGGTATATCCATACTTTCCAAAAAATGTATCAGACAAAACTTCCGTAAATGAATTCCAGGGAATAAAGAGACTATCGTTGATGGAAACAAAGATCTGAAACTTATCTACCCCTGAATGCGCATCTGTGCCCTGCCAGCTTACTACAAAATTTTTATCCGGACTGTACTGGGGTAAGCTCAGAACCATACTGGTAGGCTGGGTAGTATCGGCAACGTGCATCCATGTTTCTGTGATTATAGGGGCATTTTCATCAAAAACAATTTTGGCCTGGTTAAAAAATTCAGTTCCGGAAGTAGCCCCTTGCTTGGGCCCGATGAAAAAGCACACGAAACCCTGCCCTTCGGGCGCATTAATATTGGGAGGTAAAAAGCCCTGGGATGGATCTTCTGTCAATTGCAAAGTGGTGGTATCGAGGGTAAAAAACTGCCATTTGGCTTCACCACTAACTGTATCCAGTCTGATGTCAACCCTCAGATAATTGGGATGTTGCGGTCTCAGGTCTTTCAGAAATGAATATTCGCTTCTGTTGGCATCCATTGTCACAATGCTGTCACCCCAACCCAAATTTCCTATTTGAAAAGTAGAAAGGTCGAATACATTTTTATCCAGTGTATCCACAATTTCTACATACGCTGCATTGGCAGTAGCAGAAGCCGTGTTTTCAAATGAGATCTTATAGTTGTAATGATCCAGATTGCGGACGTGAATTTGATCATCGTTGTTACCTGGCCCGGATTTTTCGTTGGGATCCCAAGATCCGGATTCACAAAAATCTTTACATTTGGCAGATGCAGTGTTGAGACCCAAGCCACCACCTACACCACCACCCGGTGATTTTGGTGTAATGGCTTTAATTGCTTTTTTAGCTAAAAAACTTACAAATCCTCCGCCTCCGAGAGCAGCTATTCTTTCATTGGGAGCCGCAAGCAAGGAGCACATTTCTGCCAATTCGGGGAACGCTGCTGCAGCACCACTGTCACATCCGGGAACAGATCGTTGGCCTGCTTCAGTCCTATCTTCAAGATTGCCCTGAGAAGATGAAACAATTGACGGTAAAATATAATTATCGATGGTATCAAAACAGGGTCTGCCAATGGAGTCCATGCTTTCCAATAAAAGCCAGTTGTAAGTAAAATCCTTGATAATTTTAGTAAATTGCTGATCGTTTAATGCTGCTGGCATACCTGAAGCGGAACATTGCGTCATTTTTACCAGCAAACCGGAATGAAGTGCTTTAAAAGGAATGGATTTCTGAGACTGATCAAAATCCCTCACTAAATGTCTTACCGTTGATCTTAGGCTGTCGTACGCCACATTAAAACAAGCATCCCATTCTTCATTTACCAATGAAATGCCAAGCGTTTTTCTTACTGATTTTTTCATAAAAGATGAAATACAATCCCGGATATCAATAGAGTCTACATCACTGATTGCTACCATTGAAGAAAACATAGGTGGTTGGGTCATCAAGCCCATTTCGTAGCCCGGATGAAGTGCAGGATTATCCACTTTGAAGTCAGTCATTACGAAACTTTCAGAAGGGACTTTAATCCTGATAAAACTATAAAGACTGACTTTTCTGGATGGATCAACATCAAGCGCACTTAAATTGGTGCTTGAAATATTATTGGCAGCCAAATAATTTTGGGTTTCCTGAAAAAATGGAATGTCAGAAAAATCAACAAACTTTTCTCGTATTTCAGAAAAAGTAATATTGGTAAAATCAGGATTATAACCCAAAAACAGGGCTGCAGGCACCATGATGGCATCCTGATTTCCTACATTTTGAAGCCCTATAGTCGGACTCATCCGGTTTAATCTGGACCTGCCCCCTGACATCACATGAATGTCAACGAAACTGGTGTTAGCTGCTTCAACAATGAAGCCCCCTTTGATGGTGTCCAGCATTCCTCCACCCAAAACACCAATAACGTCATAACGGCCCGTATCTACATCATTTAAATCAAAATAGGCAGTAATGCGTGTTGGATTACGATATATCTTGTCAATCGGAAATAGTTCGGTGCTTCCTTTTTTCAATTTTAATATAGTGTTGGGCGTAAAACCATTTCCTTCAAAAAAGACGGTAGCAATGCCTGCATTGCCCGACCGGGTGGCGTTAATTTTTTGCAGGCCGTGTAAAGATAAAAGTACTGAAAGTGTATCAGCCGCGCATTCATTGGTGCTAATCAATTGAATATTAAAGTTACCCGGAGTTGCATACGTTTTTATGGGGCTTAACACTGTATCCATGGTGTTGTCACCAAATGTCCATTTAGTGTGCGCATTGTATTCTGAGTAATTGGTAAAAAACACTTTATTACCTTCTACATGAAAATCCATCTTGCTCAAAGGTCCGTAATTGGTGCATACTTTGAATTTTTTTTCATAAACAATACTCCACAATCCCAAGCTGTTTTTTGCCCGAACATAAAGAATGTGATTTCCGAGTGGCAGCATATTTTGAGGAAATTCGAATTCTTGTAATGTAATAGAATCACCACTTGTAACTGAAATGGGAGTGCCATTTCCAATGCCAGGGTCTTCATCATAAAAATATTCAAGGCTATCAATGGTAAAAAGTATTTCTCCAGGTTTGGAGTAGAACGCACGCTGACTTACTACACTCCACAATCCATATTTTGATTTTGTACGTACATACAAGTTATGAATACCTGCTGAAAGTCCTGCTGTATTCAAATCAAAGTTAATCAGATGTACGGTGTCTGATACATTTACCGGAATGGATTGACCATTTCCAAAACCAGGATCTGTATCATAAAAATACTCTGCTTGCACTATGGAGTCTGTAGTGGCTGGGGGTACTACATAAAAGGATTTTTGATTGGCTACGGTCCAAAGCCCTTGTGGAGACTTTGCTCTCACAAAAAGATGATGAAGGCCAGGCTGTAAAGAGGAAGTAGGTATTGTGTAATTCATTAAATTAACAGAGTCTGACAATGCCACAACTATCGGTTGTGCATTGCCTATTCCAGGGTCTGTATCATAAAAATACTCAAGCATTTCTATAGTGTCTGTAGTTGTAGCTTGAGTAAGGTAAAAAGAACGCTGACTTACTACACTCCAGATACCAGAAGAAAATTTGGCTCTTACATAAAGATGATGAATGCCAACTGGAAGGATTCCTATATTAAGGGTTTGGTTGGATAAGGATATTGTGTCGTCTCCTGTACCCTCAAACAAAATAGTACCCATTCCTACACCGGGATCAGTGTCTATATAGTATTCCAATTTAGTTATTAAACTATCTTGTCCAAATGAAGACCCGGCAGTCAGTATTAAAACTGTAAAAATTGTATAATATTTTAAAGACAATTTCATCTTACCTCAATTATTGGTATAATAAATAAAAAATAGGGTTGCTAATTTGTCTTCAAAGGTTTAGTAGCCAACAAATCAATGGTGAGATTTCCATTTTGAGCAATGGTTATATTTTTAATATTTAAGTTTCTGATAATGGGAGAATTGAGCGGTTCGCCAGATGAACTGTAGTTTCCTCCACCCCCATAAACCCCCATTTGGGTGCCATTATTGCCGCCTGTATAGCCGGGACTGGAAGGGTCCAGCATCAAGGTGTTGGGCACAAAAATGACCGCCGTGTTCGAGATATTGTTGGCGCCGAGATTACCCGCAGGTGGCAAAGAAGCATCCGTTGCAATACAGTTGTTAAATGAATTATCAGTAACATTGGGGTCAAAGGTTCCCGTGGTAAAAATACAGTTTTGTATGGCACCATATTTTACATCGTATATTGGACTAGGCGACAAAAAAGTACAATTTGAAACCAATAAAGTTCCTTTAAATGACCGGATACTCGAACCACCGCAATTGCTGAATACAGAATTAAGTACAGTTAATGATGAAGCAGTGCCTGTTGGCCCTGTCTGGGAAAAGTATAAAGGAGAATCATAAATGCAACTTTGAAAATAACAATTTTTAACAAGCATATTTACAGGCATTATGCCAGCTTCAAATCGTATTCCAGATTCATTCGGACAATGTAAGCAGTCAAAAAGTACATTTTCAAAAACAATGTCGGATATATTTCCACTAAAACCATAACTCCTAAAATAACTGAGACGCAGGCCATGAAATTTACTTCCGGAAGCCGCCACAGCATTTGCCTGACTCGTAATATATACTCTGGATAATGTGGTTATCTGTCCCGGAGAATGGCTTGGGCTATGCCCTCCCCCTATAAATACCAATCTTTTGGTAAGCTCAAAATCAGGATGCCTTACAGGTGTAGGCTGAATAAGCAAGGTGTCTCCCGGCATTACCAATGGATCGTTTAAAGCAGCCTGAATGCTGGCATATTGACCGGGATTTGCAGGTGAATTACTTACAGACCATTGAGTAGCGTTAATTGTTCCTGCACTCAAAAACATGCAAAGCAGCATCAGATAATGAATTTTTCTCATGACATATTTGATAATGTGAATAATATCACAAAGAAAAACTTAAACTTCTTGATGAGAAATAGCTAAATGTAGCTATATAGGCTCCATAGTCATATCCCCGACAGGAATTTCAATGAGAATAAAAGTTCCTTGGTTATGGCATGATTGCAGGGTAAACTTGCCACCCAATTGCCTCGTTCGGAGTTGAATATTCTTTAAGCCGTTGCCATAGGAAATGGTTTGAGGGTCAAAACCTGTTCCGTTATCTCTTATTTCGAGAACCAAAAAACCCGGCTTTTTGGTCAAATTAATCACAACATGAGTAGCATGAGCGTACTTGGCAATGTTATTGAGTGCCTCTTTAACAATCAAAATCAGGTTTTTCCTAAACAAAGGATTATGGGCAATAGCATCTATTTTGTCGTCTACAGATAATTGAAATTCAATATTCGCAGCATTCAAAAAGTCAGCCCCTAATTGCAGAATTCTGGGTTTAAGGGAAGCAGATTCGTACTCAATACTCTTCAAACTCCATACAATATCTGACAAATTGCGGATGACTTCATTGGCATGCTGACTCACTTTTAGTATGAGTTTTTTACTTTGGGCAGGATCTGACTCTACATATTTTTCGGCCAACTCTGAATAAATTTTTAACCCACTCAATGTGGCCCCCACATCATCATGAAGGTCAGATACAATTCTTTCCCGTTCTCTGGAAATAGCTATTTGTTGTTCATATTCTATGCGTTGTTTCTTCAACTTTCTCTGAAACACAATGTACACTGCTAAAACCACAGAAAATACAATACTCACCAACCCCAGTATTTTAAACCAAAGTGTTTCCCAGAAATGGGCATCTATGTGAAAATAAAAGCGCTTTTCATCACTGTATTTCCCGCTAACAGGATCCAAACTTTTGTACAAAAATATATAGTTGCCGGGCTTGAGAAATGAATACCTCACGTAGGCAGGGTTAGTTACTGTCCGCCACTCCATATCTACATTTAGTAACTTATAAAGAATTTTATGGCTACGGCTATACAATAAATCTGACGATGCAATTCTAAAAGAAACGGATTGATCATCGGCATTTAAATATAATGGATTTTTAAAATCATTTTTAATTTGAGGATTGTGATATTCCTTCGACTTAACCTCGGTTAAAATGGCTGTAAGCTTATATTGGTTTTGCCGCGTCAACCAGGGTCTTACTCTGGTAATACCATTGATCCCTGCAAACAAAATACTGTAATCCGGATTGATCAAAAAAGCATGACGATTGTATTCTCTGGACTGTTGACCAATTTCATCATAATAATTGACGATGCTATAATCCTTCAATGAAATGGTGCTAAGGCCAAAATTACTGCTCAACCATAGTCGTTGAAAAGTATCCGGCACAATGGCATAGATGGTATTGTCTGCCAGACCATTTGATTTTTTCCATTGTTTTTTTATCTCCAACTTATCGGTATCAAACAAAATCAATCCTTGTGTGGTACCCAGCCATAAATGATTGCAGTCTTGTTCATAAACATGCCTGACTGAAAATTTTTCTTTAAAGGTATAAAGTATTTTCCCATTGCCATCTATATAAAATACATTGAACATATCGTTAACAACAATGAAATTTCCCTTTACATCACGGTGTGAATAAAGACCATATCCACCTTTGAAAGCCCATGGTATAAGTTGGATGGACTTAGTTTTGGAATTGACTTTAAATAATAACCAGAGATCTGTTACGAAAAACTCATGGTCTTTTTCAATACTTTTTTGAAAGTATTGACATTCCGTCATTGTGCCACTCAATGGCAGTTTCTTACCCTCATAGGTATAATCGTAAATTGTAGTCATTTTTTTTGTGCGGATGTCATAAGCATGAAAAGCCCCGCCACCAAAATAGAGCACGTCATTTTCAATGTACAAGGCAGCTATATCCAACATAGGTAATTCGATTTTTCCGAGATACCTGAGGTTTTTATCTAATTCCACGATATTATAAGGAGAAACAGCACACCAGTAATGACCTCTCGAATCCCTGACAATGTCCCGAACAAAGGCTTTGGTATTGTGTTTTTCGGCTTCATTGGTATTGAAATATGGGGTAAATAAATTATTTTGCAAGTCCGCAATGGAAAGCCCCCTATCAAATTGAAAGACAATCATCCTTCCTTCTATAAACTTCACCCAGGAAATTCGATTGGACATCAGGGTCGTCGATTTCAATGGATTTTGCACAATGGAGTCAACCAGCTGCGCGGTCTCACCATCAAAAATCTGAATACCTTTCTGTTGGGTAAGTACATAAAAATTGCCTTCGTGTTCCTTAATACTATTGATCGGATAATTGATCTTTAGTTTCGATGAGATAATTCTCTTCTTCAAGTCATATATCCAATATTCACTATTGGTTTGCTTTTGATCTTGTACATAAAAGTAAATACTTTGCTTATCATGTTTTTGTAAAATGTAAAAATAATTCCCAAACCGTCTTTCTGTTTTGTGAAGTGCAAAGTTCAGAAAATTGTTTTCTAAAAATGCCTTTGCTATCACCAGGGTATCAGATGTATTAAACGTATATACAATATTATCAACATGATACTTAAATTCCGGATAGAGCCTTACATCATATCTCGCAGTATCCTTAAACAGGGTTGGTTTTATATACTGGGATATCTTTTTGGTTTTGACATTGAAAAATAATAAATAGTCATTAATGGCAAACAAATAATCTCCCGATCCTTTCAATTGACCCATCGAATAGGAGGAGCGAGAACTTTCCAGATAACCCGGCACCTCGTATTCAAAGAATCTATTGGCTTCATAGTTGTACTCAATTAAATAGCCGTGAGATGAAAAATATATACTCCCCCTATATTCCAGTATTTCTCTTACATCGCCATTATAAGTCAGCCCGGGTGCGATTTCCTCATTGGTCAGCATCTCGATGCCATCATACCTTGAAATTCCACCCCAGCTGGTGATCCAGTAAAAACCACGACTGTCCTTGATCAAATCATTGATGTACGTCTGGGGCAGTCCATCGTTAACGGTAAGGTGATGAAAATTGAGTTGCCCTGCCTGAGCCGACAAAAGGGCAGGTACAAATAAAATCAGGAAGACAAAAAAAGAAACCGAGGGCCTCAATTACAAAGTTATAAAGTGATCAGACCCCAAATTTACATTAATTTCACCTTATTGTTTTATCGGGTTAGGCCTATAAAAGAATTTTATCTGTATTTATTTATGGGTACTATTGTTGAATCTCCCTAGAGGCTAATGCGCAGTCCAACAAGCCTTAATATAAAAACAAACATCACAATATAAGACCAGGCTCTATTAAAAATAATTATGTACATAGCTGCCTCCCGTATAGCATCTTACGGTCAAACCAGCTTAATCCAGTAATACGGTATTGACAGATTATTGCAAATTCAGATTATACTGACTTTATACCGGCATTACCCAGTCGAGGTTGTGCATCATGGCGGGACGCTGGTCTGCCGGCAAATTGGCCATATCGCGCATAAAATTGACTAAGATATCTGCACTGGCGCTGTATGGACGTACATAAATATAAACCCACCTGCTTTTGTTATTTTCCTCTTTTTTCATACGGATAGCAATAAAGTCCTGCGGCAGGATGCGGTAATTTTTCACCTCTTGTATTTCATCCCAGGAAACAGACACAGGTCTTACACCTGTTTGGTTTATACCCTTTTCATCTATGGTAAGAACCGGTTTTTTGGTCAGAAAATAAAGGCTAATTAAGGTCATTCCCACCAATACCATTGTCCAAACAAACCCTACGACGGATAATTGTCTGTCAAAAAATGGACCCCGGGAAGTGAAATAATACAAAGCCAAATAAAGCGGAATACCCAAAGCAAAAACCAATAAGGCTTCTTTGGTAGGGGAAAATGTTATCTTTTTCATATAGGTAAACCTTCGATAATTTCTCAAAATTCAAGATTTTATGGCATTTTGGCAAATTTATTTTTCAATGGGCAAT
The DNA here is from genome assembly GCA_937973565.1 of uncultured Saprospiraceae bacterium. Classification (GTDB taxonomy): domain Bacteria; phylum Bacteroidota; class Bacteroidia; order Chitinophagales; family Saprospiraceae; genus JADKBO01. The sequence continues at coordinate 8,991 of CALJKQ010000263.1, forward strand.
GTTTAATCTTCAATTATCAATGTTCAATTTTTAATGGGCAATGTTTGATGGTGACCGAACGGTAGTGAGCGTCAGTATCAATGTTCAATTTTTAATGGGCAATTTTCAATGGGCAATTTTTAATCTTCAATTTTCAATGGTGACCGAACGATAGTGAGCGTCAGTATCAATAGGCAATTTTTGATGGTGACCGAACGGTAGTACGAGTCAATATCAATGGACTACTTTCCATGCTTATTAAGCGGAATTCGGAAGAACAGGTGGTATTTGTGATGGGTGGAGGGTTATAACGGGGTGATTTGTGTTTAAGGTTATAGCTTCTTTTTCAGGGTTGATATTATTTTTCCGAGAATTCTACAAAGCTCATCGGCTTCTTCATTCAGTTTGTCGGCTTCAGAGGGGAGTACAAATTCACCATGCTTCAAGAGCTTTATCCAAATTCTAGTTTCACGCGCTTCCTTATACGATATGGATAATTTGTGCAGAAAATCACGCTTCGATTGAGCACCGATTGCTTCTTCTACATTGGCTACCACAGAGGTGGAGGATCGAAGAAATTGAGTTGACATCACAAATTCTTTCCTCTTATATCTCAATATTTTGTACAAATCAACTGCCTTTTTGGCAAAATCAAACGACTTCTCTGCTATGAGATTATTTTCTTTCATACGTAGGTTTTATTTCCAAACATAATCGGATTCACCCATAACATCAAGATAAACAAATCATATTTAGAAATATTTAACCCACTACCCAATATAATCCACTCTTTTGAAACCTAAATTAACATTCCCCTATGAAAAAAGAAGCCCAGAAAACTCCAAACCCACGATCCCAAATTGACCATTCCTAATTGACAATTCAATGATCAATGCTCAATTATTTAATTTTCAATGTTCAATTTTCAATTGTTTAATTTCAATTCTATTGGGTAACCAAGCCATGTGCACTGTAGACCAAAAAAAATAATTGATAATTGATAATTCCTGATTGACAATTGACAAATTCCTAATTGACAATTCAATGATCAATGTTCAATTGTTTAATTTTCAATTCTATTGGGTAACCAAGTTATGTACACTGAAGACCTAAATTCCTAATTGACAATTCAATGATCAATGTTCAATTGTTTAATTTTCAATGCTATTGGGTGACCAAGCCAAGTGCACTTTAGACCTAAATTCCTAATTGACAATTCAATGATCAATGTTCAATTTTCAATTCTTTTTGGTGACCATGTCATGTACACTGTAGCCTAAATTCCTAATTGACAATTGACAAATTGATATTTGATAATTCCTAATTGACAATTGATAAATTCCTAATTGACAATTCAATGATCAATGTTCAATTGTTTAATCTTCAATTCTATTTAGTGACCAAGTTATGTACACTGAAGCCTAAATTCCTAACTGATAATTGATAATTGACCATTGATAATTGATAATTGACCATTGATAATTGATAATTGATAATTGATAATTCTAAAAAAATCCCCCTCCCCTGCAACGTTTAGCTCCTTTTTCGCTTATATATACCAAACGACCGGTCAGGATTTTACATTTCTTAACCATTTAGACTATAAAACATGAAATATTTATATTGGATAATACTCATTACGTCATTGACCATGATCTCTTGCAGGAAGGAATCACTTATTCCGATAGATGAGACAGAGACGGAGGAACCAACAGAACTCGAAGGCTTGTATTTTAGGGGTGTGATAGCAGATAAAAAGACTCCCATTGCCAATGCCCAGGTGGAAGTTTATCAAAATGAGAAATTGGTGGGGACCCAAACGAGCGGCCCGGACGGTAGTTTTAACACGGCAGGACTGAAATTGGAAGCCGGAAAACACGTGACTTTTTATGTAAAGCACAAAGATTATCCGCCCAAAGCCAAAAGGGTGACCACCAATGAAAAAAGCTTTGATTTGGGCATCCTCAAACTTTCACCTCCCGATCTGATGCCTGCCATGGCCGATCCTCTGGAAAATCCAGGGAGCAATGATCTGATCATAGTTTCCGGTTATGTAAAAACTCCGCAAGGAGAAGGTGTAAAAGCTGCAGTGCTTTTGTTGTATGACATTGTAGAAACAGACCCCTCCAATTATGAAACCAAGGGCGAAGGCGTAGAAACCGATGAAACCGGCTACTACGAAGTTCTGTTACCCAAAAATCAGGAGTTTTACTATTTCGCCTTCCAGGAAGGCTGTGTCAACAAGCTGCTCACCCAGTCGCAGGTGGTAATCTTTCAGAGCATTCCTGCCCAGGTGGTGGGTCCCTACACGGAAGATACCGTTTTGCCCACCCTCAGCAATGGGGTGAAAACCAATGATGTCCAAAGAAAGGTGGGTTTCATTATTGCAGGGCTGGATTGCAATGGTTCATTCATTCAAAACGGAGGAATTAAAGGAACCGTAACCATAGGATCCGAAAGCTTTCCGCTGGAATTCAATGCCCAATCCGGCATCTATTTCCCGTATAAAGAATATTGTGTCAAGGAAGAAAATGGAGATGCCCCTATTGAATTGCGATTTAGGATTTTTGATTACGCCAATAACAAGTCAAGCGAAGAACTGGTCTTTGAAAATGTCGGATTTAACGACAATTTGGGAGCGACGGTTGCCTGCACTTCCCCTCTAACCGATAAACCCTATATGAGTTTTACGTTGGGAGGCAAGGCTTACATCTTTGAAATGGGCAAGGGCACCCTCAATCCGGGTGACACCTTGTACTCCACCACACAGGTTGATCCGCAAAATGGCTTGCTTCAATTTTTAATTCCACAATTCTCAAACGGAGGTACGGCTATGAAAAATTTGCGTTTCCAGGCTTCTTTGGTAGATGGGGGATTTAACTATGAACAAAGAGCCGGTGACAACATAGCCATTACTTTTGAAGCTTCTGGTAATCCCAAAATCATACCCGGTACTTTTCAGGGGCAAATTAGCAATGAACTGGGCATCCCATTTCCTGTGACAGGAAAATTCAGGGTCATCCTTCCTTAAAGATTTCAAAACAATTGACAAGATAAAATTTCATCCTTAGGACACCAACAATAAAGCAGCTTGAAAGATCTTATAACAAAATGTATTGAAGGAGACAGACTGGCGCAGAAGGCACTTTATATGGACCACTGCGAAGATCTCATGAAATTGGCCTGGCGATATACCAAAGATATAGATCATGCCCGGGATATCGTACAGGATACATTTGTTAGGATCTTTCACGCGCTTGAAGGATTTGACGAAAATAAAGCTTCACTAAAAACCTGGATGAGAAAAATATGTATTCATGAAGCTATTGGCTTTTTGAGAAAATACAAAAAACTGGACTGGAGCCATGAAATAACGGATACCATTTTAAACACCATCTCGCTTGACGACAACCATTACCCCCACGAAGAAGCCATACTGCAAAAAATCGAAAGTCTGCCTGAAGAACACAAGACCATACTAATGATGTATTACTTTGATGATTTGTCGCACAAGGAAATTGCTTCCATGCTGAACATCAAAGAAGCCTCTTCAAGATCCCGATTGTCGCGGGCCAAAGACGTCTTAAAAATCAGATGGAAAGCGGCCTTTATTTTTTAAACAACATGCCATGAAAGTCAACAAAGATCATATTAAAAAAGCCCTTGACACCCAGCATCCTCAATGGGACAAAGAGTCTCTGTGGAAAGGAATTGAATCAAAACTACCTCCGCAGAAAAAGAAAAGAAGACCCATTTTGCTTTGGTTCTTATTTGCCGGCTTCTTAACGGCCATCATCCTGAGCAATGCACTCTATACATCGATCCGCCACAAGCTTTTTGGCCCCGTCCAGTCTTATGAGACCCAGGCAGCCACCTACCCGCAACAAAGTGAAATTAAAAGTGGGTCTACACCCTACACCGAAAGCCCAAAAATGGAAACTGCCTACTCAACTCAAAACCCAGACTATTCAGAATCTAATCCAACCAATGAATCGAATATATCAATATCTGTAAAAGATGGAGAACAGACAATGAAAAATCAAAGTGCCTACGCATCGGTGTTCAAACCTACGCCCACTGCATCCGTCAACACAATTACCAGCGACAATGAAAAAACAAATTCTTCCGGGCAAACTTTGATCCATGACATCCCCGATCCCATGCCATCACAACCAGCAAATCTTGCCCTGGAAAATGCATCAATGTACACATCTTTGCTCCCCACCCTCCAACCCCATTTAAAATGGGAAAAGCAAGTAAATACACCCTGGATCTATCCGTTAGCAAAACCCAAGTCCTCTCCGTCATGGAAAATAGGTTTTACATCCGGCATAGCTCTTTTACAATCCAAAGTGGCCACCCATCGCGCTGAAAACAATGTCTGGATCAACGAAAAATCAGAGGTTAATCAACCGAAAGAAAGCATAAGTTTCGGGATCAACCTTCAAAAAAACATATCCTCTAAGTGGTGGCTTGGCTTTGGCTTGCAATACTTGCAAATGAACGAAGTATTGATTGCTAGAGACGCAGTGACTACTGTAAAAACTATCCAAAGCGACAGCGCCCAATTTGTAAATGCCAATTCCGGTATTGTCTACATTCCCGGCTACTTACAACAAACCCAGACCAAAGGATATGACATTTACTCTCCCAACAAATGGACCCGTTGGACAATACCCATCAGTGTCAGCTACCAATTCAGGTGGGGTCGTCTGCAAATAGCACCCTCAGGCCATCTAAGCTATACTCTGCAACAATCTTTTCAAGGCATACAAATACATCCTGATGGAAAATACATTTATAAAGACATGGCTGTATTCAACACACTTTATAAAAATACCGGAATCATGTCATGGGGCTTACGCCTGGAAAGTGAATACCCTCTTACCCATCATTTAAGCCTATCTACCTCTCTCTTCTATACCAAAGATCTAAACTCTGTATGGAACAATACTTACAACATTACAGAAAAATTCACCCAAAAAGGAATCACAGCAGGACTTATTTATCAATGGTAATCAAATTCTATGATCAATGTTCAATTATTTAATTTTTAATGTTCAATTATTTAATTTTCAATGTTCAATTTTCAATTCTATAGGGTAACCAAGACATGTGCACCGTAGACCAAAAAAATAATTGATAATTCCTAATTGACAATTCAATGTTCAATGTTCAATTGTCTAATTTTCAATTCTATTTGGTGACCATGTGATGTGCACTGTAGACCAAAATAAAATAATTGATAATTCCTAATTGACAATTCAATGTTCAATGTTCAATTGTCTAA
>CALJKQ010000264.1 GCA_937973565.1 uncultured Saprospiraceae bacterium
GACTGGAGTTCAGACGTGTGCTCTTCCGATCTTTTCATGCGTAGATATAAATGGACCCGGAAGTGAGCTGTTTAAATTACCCCATAATCCTCCCGCAAGCGTACAGTTGCCCAATCCTGCATTGTTGCCTGAACTGATCAGAGGATAGTGAAGATCGGGTCCATTGTATACATAAAGTTTATCATACTGGGCTTGGGTATTAAATGAAGTAAAACTCACCTTTACATTTTCGCCCGGGTTGTCTGGGCAAAAAATTCTAACCTCGCTTGCATTATTGCTGTAATTGTTACCTGCTCCACCTGAGTCTGAATAAGTAGAACCGCACACAGGAGCACATGGATTGGCCAGCGCATCAGGGAAAGCCCGGTATAATCCTTTATTGTAGTAGTCATCCCAGTCATAAATGATTTTCCACCAATTGGTAAGGTAATTTCCATTGTAGGGTATCTGCTGCCCATAGCCCGGCAAACTCTGCATCCAGAGGATGTACCATTTGGATTCAACATCAATATGCAAATTGTCAATTACAACTCCGTTTGCATTGTAATATAGATTGGGTGGAAAGGGATAGGGAATATTGCCCCAGGTTTGGTTATTGACCTGTGTTTGTGTACCCCCGTTGGGCAACCAGTTGAGTATGTCGCTCCATACTAATGTACTGTTGTTATAGTCATAATCCTGGGTGGTATTAGGCGGGTGGTGGGTGTCACCCGACCTTCCGATGGGAGGTGTGCTATTATTGGGACCCCAGCCTACAAATTTTTGCCAGAACAAACTTGTATTTCCATCTTGCAGTTGATTTACATGAGACATCATTGATTCTATCTGATGACCGTGGTTGTGGATGGCCTGGTTGCCACTTCTTGAATAGTTGTATCCATATACTATATAGGTATTGTCATAAACGGGCAAGTCGTCGTTGTATCGGTAACTATTTGAAATATCTCCCGTTGTAGGACTAGACATGTTTGATTCTGGCATGGTAACAGCAGACATACCCATACCAAAGATCCAGAATTCTTTTACTCCCTGATTATTTACATAATCTTGTCCGTTGAATCTTTTAATGACCTCGTATGGTTCAAAGAAATACTGGACTGGATTGGTGGAAGGAATGGGCCGGTTACGTGGTATCGGTTCATATACATAGATAACATCCACAACTTCGTACCCAAGGTAGGGTCTTGCTTGAGGATTGCTATACCCTCTGAATTTACTTCCTTCTTCCAGTGAAAATTTGGTGTGTTTGGCTATGCTTTGCACCCTGATTTTGGCATTAGATACCAGAGCAATATCTGCCGGGAACCATTGGTCCGCTTCGGTTTGATCAATTTGGACACCGTTGAGCGTCGGGAAGTAGGCAATGATAACCACCGGCATTAGTTTTTCTTTGCAATTGACAGGTGTAGATAGCAGCGGATCTACTGTTGATAGTGTTTGGGGTTCCAGGACAGGTTGCAATATATTCAGGGTAAGTGAGACAGATAAATTACCATAGCTGCCGATTAGCTGTGTTGTACCATAATTAAGTGCTTTTACCTGTCCGTTTACTACTTCTGCTTTGGTGGGATCACTTACAGTCCATGTCAGGGCTGAGTTGGGAAGTATGTAAGTAGTGCCATTATATACGGTAGATACTTCAGGTGTTTTCCACCATCCCGGATTGTTGAGGTAGATTTTCCATGTTTTGTACATATTGACGGGCGTTGTATTCACTAAACTAAGGTTGTTGATTTGAACATTAATACCGGCAAGATAACTTTGCAATACCTCAAAAGCAGTCCTTGCCCGATTGCTGATGCGAAATTCATCCAGCCTGCATACCAATTGTCCGCTCCCTGCATTGGTTGAGCCAATGTTAAAATAGGGCAGGGGTACCGTAGGCAAATTATATCCCACAGGCGTTGTTGCCTGTAATTGACCGTTTTTATAAAGTTTTAATGATTCATTGTCCCAGGTGAATGCCAAATGGTACCATACATTAACCTCAAATATATTGGGTACAGTTACTGATTTCGTTTGCCCGGGTACACCAAGATTAACATCCAATACTGTCCAGGTGCCTACTCCAATATTCATACCATTGGTAGCAGGAACCATGTGGAAAGCGGTACCCTGTACTTCCGGCCTCACCCAAAATTCTATCGTCCCTTTGGGCGTTCTGAGATTTTGAAGAGTATCGTACCTCAGTCTGGTTGTGTTGCTTACATATAAGGCCTGACCCTGCATGCCACTCTGGTATGTTATGTTTTGTGTTTGAATCGGATTTTCACCTGCCGCACCCTGAACCGTATTGTTGAAATTGAGTAAAAGTAAGGTACTTGCATCGGCTGTCAGCGGCTGGGCATTTGCAATAATTTGTGCACAAACCCATAATAGGGTGATCAGTATTCTCATTTTGCTAGATTTATTTATGCTTTCTGAATGTCATTTGAAAATTCAACTTATTGGTATTGTACCCTTTGCATCGCACTATCTTCCTGGCAGGAATCCACTTCACCATTAGCATCTCCAGACAGAATATTTCATTTATTCAATTTTTAGTTGGCAACTTCCATCCATGAACATTGATGAATAGGGGAAATTACATACGTGACTGGTATTGGTACCCGCAGTCTTAATGAGACTGGTATTGGTCATATTTACGATTCCATGATTTGATATTGCCATCGCACCTGGCTGTGAGCCAATAACAATGTTTACATTATTGAGTGTTAAAGTATTACCCAAACCCACATCAAATACAGCTCCACCGGTCTGATTGGTAAATACCACTACTTCGTTTTGTCTCGAATGACTATTTGTACCTCTCATATTGCCTCCGCCCGGTGGATGAATAGTGATGTTTTTGTTGATGTACAATGGATTGTTGTTGACTTCAAAACTTTGACCCAAAAAGACAGGATCGATGTAGATCGTATCTGTAGGATCCGCACATCCAATGGCGTTGCGTATAGAGCCCAGGCCTATATCCCCCAGTGCGGTTACATCATCACAAAAACAGGTATTTACAGTAAGTGGTGCGGAATATTCGCCAACACCGCACGAATTGGTTGCCCTCACCTTAAGGTCAAATGCTCCGGCAAATCCACTGAATGAAACTGCTATGTTGTTGGTGTTGTTACCCGCCAGATAATTTACGCCTGCCGGGAAGGTCCATTGGTAGTTGACAGCATTATTTATCAGGGGTACAAAAAATACGGTAGAAGCTGTACACTCTGTCAATGTACTCAATACGTTGCCCGCATCACCTGGCAGTAAGTTCACTTCCAGTTGCATATCATTGGATAGACTGAAACAATTTCCATTTAAAACAGCATATACTTTGTAAATTCCGGCATCACTGGCACCCACATTGGAAAGTACCGGATTTTGAGCCGTTGATGTAAAATTGCCGGGTCCTTGCCATAGGTAGGTAACCCCGGGTGTTGTTGACATAGCAGTAAGTACGATCTGGGTGTTTTCACAAACTGTGCTATCGGGAATAATCGAAGGTGTGTAGGGTTGATTACAAATCTGGAAATTACCTCCCTTCACAATGCTGTACTGACCTTCACTGTCTTTGACACGCAGGTATACTTTATTTTGCCCTGAGCCCAGGCTGGCTACTGAAATGGCCAGGGTATCGCTTAATGTTGTATCTACCTGGATGCTGGTCCAGGGTATGCTCATCCCTTCGCCCGGGTCCCCTGCACCAAAATAGTATTCGATAGACTCGAGATTGGGTTTGGGTGGGTATTGCAAAGAGGTGGTATCGCTGATGACAACTTGCAGTGGTTGAACAGTACTCCAGAATCCGTTAGATTTTTTAGTCCTGAAAAACATCGTATATAAGCCTGGATCAAGGCCGTTCAACTGGAAGCTGAAAAAGGCATTGATCTCGTTGGCATAAGTGACCTGAACAGGCGCTCCCTGGCCCGGACCGGGATCTATAAAACCAATAAAATATTCCGCATGGGTAATGATGTCGCCCGGAGGCATAATGCTGCCAACCTGAATGGAAAGGTGTTCTTCGCAGGCATCATCGGAAACGGTGACAAGGTATGTGCCTGCAGCCAGAGAGTCCTGCATGGATAAAGTGGCACCGTTTGACCAGGAATAATCATAAAAGTATGTATTGCCGCCATTCACAAAAATATTGGCGCTGCCATTGGACAAGCCCATATTGGCGGGGCTTACTTCGGCATACACATTGATCTTGGGGTTGAAGTGAATGCTTACTTCATTGGAAAGCCTTCTGTTTCCATTCAAATCGGTATAATGAACCTGAAAAATGCCACTTTCGGTGACAATGAGGCTGTCTGTGTTTTCTCCGATGTTCCACAGGTAGTTGCTGCCGGGTGGCGCAAAGATGATTAGGCTGTCTCCTCCACATTGGGTGGCCGGCCCACTTAACAAAAGGGTGTCTCTGTAGAAGGGCCCAACCTCTACCTCCTTTATGACCGAACTGTAACAAATGAAGCTGTTTAACACTTTCAGTCTTACCCGGTATATTCCAGGATTGTTGAAAATATGAGAAATGTCGGCTGTGGTGTAGTCTGTGGTGTCATCCAGGTCAATATCCCATTGATAAAGTGCACCTGGGTCGGCATTTAAACTTTCATCCTCCAGGCTCATAGCCATACCGGCTGATGTTGGCTGGTAGCTGAAATCCGCTACGGGTTGCTGACATGCCGAAGTCTGGAAAACAGAGAAAGTAAAAGGTTTAACGATGCTCCATTGTCTTTGAAGATTCATGACCCTCAGATAAGCGGTATAATTACCAGGAGGCAGGGTATCCAGCGAAGTGGCAATCAGCTCATTGATGCTCATTTTCCCGGATAAGATGATACCCGTGCCTTTGCCTTCTCCGGGATCCTGTTCCAGGAAATATTCAGCCTTCACTAAAGGGTAGTCAAGTGTGTCGGGTGGAGACAATTGAACGTCAATCAAAATGCTGATCGCATTCGATGGACTCCATTTTCCCTCTTCATCTTTTACCCGTATATACATTTTGTGTAAGCCGGTATTCAATTGGCTGAAGTCAGCCTGTAGTGTTTCATTCAAAATACTGTCGGGAACTAAACCCGTAAAGTAAAGTGCATTATCAACTCCCGGATCAACATCAAAATAGTATTGCGCAGCAACAATCAGAGGCTTTTCAGAAGGTAAAGTTGTAGTTTCCGTGATAACTACAATCAAAGGTTGTACAATACTCCAAAATCCGGATGCATTTTTAACCCTGAAATATAAGTAATGTGCACCAATCGGATATCCGGTAAGGTTTAGATTAAAATAACTGTCTATTTCATCATCTTTAGTTATACCCACTGCCGTACCGTTTCCGGGACCAGGATCTGAACCCGTAAAAAACTCTGCAGCCAAAAGACCATCCGCAGGGACAGGTATGGATCCTATGTTGATGTTGAGGATAGCAGGACAATGGGGATCGCTGACGGTTACAAAATACGATCCCGATGCCATATTGACAATGGCCGGGGTAGTCTGGCCTCCGGACCATGCATAGTTGTGGAGGTAGCTGTTTCCTCCTGTAGCATGGATATAGGCGGACCCGTTTTGCATACCGCTATTGGCCGGACTTATGGTCGCCGTGGTGAGTAGTGCAGGGAAGACCTGAATGCTGATTTCATTGCTCATCTTGCGGCTGCCGTTTGCATCGGTATAAGCTACGCGATACAAACCAGATTTGCTTGCATAGATGGTTTGTGTCCGTTGACCTGTGCTCCAAAGGTAATTGCTTCCACCGGGTGCAATCAACGCCAAGCTATCTCCTTCGCAAAATGTATGGGAGCCGTTGTGCTGAATGGTGTCAACCAGGTAAGGACCTATTTCTAGCTGTTTGACGATGGTGGATTGGCAATTAGGTGCAAGGCTCACCTTGAGTGCCACATCATAAATGCCAGGCAAGGCAAAAGTATGATGGGCATCCAGGGTTGTGTATTCTGTGGTACCGTTGGCCAGGATATCCCAGGCAAAGGTGGCTCCCATGGCCAAATTCTGGCTGGTGTTGGTGAGTGTCATCAACTGACCGGCATTGACCAGATTACTCGAAAAGTTTGCAACTGGCAGGGCACATGGAGGTGTTACCACATCAAAGTTGATGGCTTTGGGCAGACTCCAGTCTCCGCGAAGGTTTTTAACCCTGATGGCCAGTTTATGGCTTCCTGCAGACAGATTGGATGCCAGCGCTATGCGTTTCACATCAATGGCATTATTTACATTGAAAGTCAGTGGCAGACCTTTTCCTTCTCCCGGATCAGCGTCAAAAAAATATTCTGCGCATACCAGGGGCCATTGGATAGTGTCCGGTGTTTCAATGGGAATGTCGACGATCACCGCCACTGATTTTTCGATGCCCCAGTTCATTGCTTCATTTCTAAAACGGACGGTCAGTCGATGGAGACCAGGTCCCAGACCTGCAAAATCAATGGTATTGTCATCATTAAAACTGTTTTGAGGGGGATTGATGGTGAAACCATTGCCCTGGTTAATGCCGGGATCTGAATCGAAATAATATTCCAGCTTGTTAAGATTGCCTGCCTGCTGTGGTGCGGGCAGATTATCCAGATAGACATAGAGGTAATTGACGCATGACCAAAATCCTGAAGCGTTTTTGACCCTAAAGTTAATTTTATTGATACCTGCTTCCAACATCGAGGTGTCGATTCTAAAATAGTTGTCCAGGGTATCCCCTGTTATGCCATTCAAAAATGAATGGCCATTGCCGGGTCCGGGGTCGGTTTGGCCAATGAAATACTCAGCGGCTGTAATGCCGGAATTACTAAACATCAGGTTGCCAAGCTGGAAATTAACTATTTCGGGGCACAAACCATCTGTGACGGTACAGGTATAGGATCCGGCATTCAGGCCAAAGGAATAGGCCAGGCTGTCTCCATTTGACCAATCGTAATCGTAGTTATAAGTGCTGCCTCCGGAAGCTGTAACCCTTGCCATACCAATGCCCAGGCCGCTTACGTCATTGGCTGAGTCTTTTTCAATGACCATGGTTGGATTTACAGTTACCTGGAGCGGATTTGATAACGAAAGCTGGTTGTTGGCATCGATATACCTCACGCGGTAAACACCGGTCGTCCAGGCTTTGCGTTCCTGACCTGTTATACCGTCTTGCCACACCCAGTTGCTGCCGGCCGGCGCTGTAAGGTTGATGGAATCACCGTTACACAGCATCGGAGATCCTACATAGTTAATATTTTTTGATAATACGGGTCCTACCACAACAGGTTTAATAACCGAAGTCGTACACGCAGGACTACCGTTGATGACCCTGAGTCTTACATCATATGTACCTGGACTGCTGAAGGTGTGCAACGCATTTTGTGCGGTATACTCCACACTACCATTGGACAGGATGTCCCACTCATAGGTCGCATTGTTTTCCAGGTTGGTGCTCGTATTTGTTAGACTGGTAGCTGTGCCTGCATTTACCGTAGTGGAAGTAAATCCAACTTGCGCCAGGTTGCATGAGGGTGCTGTAATGGTTAAATTAACTGAACGTACACTGCTCCATTGGCCATTGAATTGCTTAACCCTGAAACATACCTTGTGTACACCCTGGGTCAGTGAATTAATGTTGAATGTTCGAGATAAATTGATGTCTGTCCCTACGGGAAGCCAAGTCTTTTCACCATTTCCTTCCCCGGGATCGGTATTGAAAAAATACTCCGCTTCCACCAGGTAGTTTTGCACAGTATCCAGCAGTGGGAATGTTATGTTGTTGGGGTTTATATAAAACAAACGGGCTGTGGCTACCTCCCAGAAACCGTCGGAATCTTTGGTCCTCATGGCAAGCATGTGAAAACCGGAAGGATATCCGGTGACCGGAATAATAAAATCTTCATCGATGCTGTCCCCGGGCATGACGGTGAGCGAATTACCGAAGCCGATGCCGGGATCGGTATCAATAAAGTATTCAGCTGCAGTGATTTGTTTTTGTGAATGGCCAAATGGCAGCCAGGCCCAAAAAAATAAGACTGTAAGCAGCAGGTATTTTAGTGTGTTGAACATGCTGTCAAACTTACATTTCTCCAATTAATTTCTTGCCTTGGCCTTAATGTTGCCCTGGATGGTTCCATTGACCGGCACCGAACTGTTAGGCAGAGAAAGTGAAGTGACTACCGGAAGCTGCGAATATCCTTTTAATTGATTGAGAGGAAAAGAACCACCTGTAAGTCCAATGTTGGTAGCAGATGTACCGGCTCCAATTGCAGGAGATCCGGCCTGTAAGCCATAATTATGGGACCAGCTGAAGGCAGCACCCAAGGCAGGGTAGTCTATGAAAAGGGGGTTAGTATTGACCAGGTTACCTGTGCCCGTATTTCCTGTGCCAGTTGTGGGAGGTAGGGCATTGTTGTTGCAAAGATAGGTGATATTGTTGTTGAAAATGGAGTTGGAGGCACCGGTGGGTTCAGCTTTGTAAAAGATGCAGTTCTCGACCATAATGTTTGAAATACCAGGAGCAAACGTATTGGTAGTTCGGTTCAAAAAAATACAATTCTTAAATTTGTAAATAGTGACGTTGCCAATTATTATTTGATTACTAAAAATACAGTTTTCAAGTCTAAAATCAGAACCGGTTACTGTTCCTTGTTCATAAAATGAACCGTCAGCAAAGAGTGAATTTCTAATATTAAAATTATTGTAGACGGTGGCGTACGGATATAAATTTGTAAACTTGCAACGATCGATGGATATGTTAGCAAGAATCCTTTGAGCGGGTGATGCACCTGTAAAATCACCGTTAATATACATGTCGCCCTGGAATAAAATTCCGATTAATTTTGAGCCGCTGGCTCCCTGTGAAATACTAGCATTTTTTATCCAAAAAGCCCCCCCAATGGTTGTATTTAATCCATCCGGATTATTTATCCCTTCTCCAATAATAGTAAGTGGCTTTGTTAAGTTTATTGTCTCAGAATAGGTGGATGAAGATCCAGCTATCAGTAATGTGTCATTGTTTGCTGCTGCTGTTATGGC
>CALJKQ010000265.1 GCA_937973565.1 uncultured Saprospiraceae bacterium
CTCTTTTAAACATTAAGAGCATTTAGGGGCATTAAGGTTTTATGTTCTCCTAAAAACTTAAGGTGTCTTCATACTCTTAAGGCTGTGGCTAAAATAGGTTGACAAAATTTGGTAATTGGTAAACGCTTTTAGCTCACTGCAGTCCACGGATGCTTGTCCCTATACCGATTCATCGGTGTAGGGGCTCGGTTCCCTACAACGGCTTCGCCATCGTAGAGACAGGTGCCGGTTACTCTACGAAAAGCATGAGGCCTTTGAGGTAGTGGCCCTCGGGGTGGAAGAGGTTGACGGGGTGATCGGCGCCCTGGCTTAGGTGGAACATGACACGGACATTTCTGCCTGCTTCGATACCTGCAGCTACTATGGTGTCGTAGAAGAGTTGGGTGGTGACCACCTGGCTACACGAGAAAGTGAAAAGCAGGCCTCCCGGTTTGACGGCTTTGATGGCGAGGGTATTGAGTCTTTTGTATGCCTGTATAGCATTGTGGCGTTTGCTCATGCTTTTGGCAAAGGCGGGAGGATCAACGATGACAATATCGTAAACATCCTGGTTTTGACTGAGGTATTCGAGGACATTGGCAGTGATGCCCTGGTGGTTTTGACACTGGTTGAGTTGGGCATTGTGCTCGGCGAGGGCAACGGCTTTGGAAGAAATATCCACGGATACTACCGAGGTGGCACCGTTTTTGGCTGCATACACAGAAAAGCCTCCTGTGTAGGAAAAACAATTGAGTACTGATTTGTCTTTGCTGTACTCACCCACCAAACGGCGGTTGTCGCGCTGATCGAGGAAGAAGCCGGTTTTTTGGCCTTCTGCCCAGTTGACATTAAAGAGGTGGCCGTTTTCTGAAACGACATCGCTATCTACTTCATTACCCCACAAGACACCATCTGTGATGTCATTTTTACCGCCCAGACTTTCCTTGGATTTGTTGTAAACGGTAGTCAGTTGATCACCCAGTACATTGATAAGTGCATTTACGATATCGGGCAAACACCGGAAGATGCCGGCAGTGTGGCATTGGACCACGGCTACTTTGCTGTAGATATCTATGATAAGGCCCGGCACACCATCACCTTCGCCATGGATGAGGCGAAAAGCATTGGTATGTGCAGATGGGAATTGAAGGATTTGCTGTCTGTATTCATATGCACCTTTGATCTTTGACTGCCAAAAGGTGCTGTCGATGGCTACATCGTCAAAGCTGAGCATGCGTACCATGATAGAACCGGGGGCATATATCCCGGTGCCCAGGCAATTGCGCTGTTTGTCGTAAACTTTTACAAGGTCACCATCTGTCAATCCCTTGCTCGCTGCATGGATGGCACCCGAAAAAATCCACGGATGTTTGCGGTGCAGGCTTTGTTCCCTGCCCTTTTGCAAAACAATTTCTCCGTAGTGATTTTCCAAGCGCTGTTATTTGGCTTTGGTGGCTGTTTTTTTGGCGGCAACTTTTTTAGCCGGCGCTTTTTTGGCTGCTACTTTTTTGGCTGGAGCCTTTTTAGCGGCTGCTTTTTTGGCAGGGGCTTTTTCCTTGAAGACACCCGGCATTTCGAGTTCAATCCATGCCTTTACCTGTTCCAATGGCGTATTGATCAGCTGATCGGCTTCGATTTTATTGCCATCCACTTTTGGGATTTTGATCATCTTTTTACCGTATCGGATGTAAGGACCCCATCTGCCGTTTTCAATGGAAATTTTTTCTTTGTCCCATTTGGCGATGTATCGGTTGGCCTCTTTCTCCACTTTGTCCATGATGAGCGGAATCGCTTCCTCCTGGGTAATGGTATCGTGGTTGATTCTTTTGGGCACGTTGATGAACAGGTCATTCCACTTGATAAAGGGTCCGAATCTGCCTTTTCCTTTGGTAATGGGTAAGTCGTTATAATAACCGAGTGGAGCATTTTCATCGAGCTTTTGTTCAACCAATTCAATGGCCCGCTCTCTGGTGATGCTGGCTGCTTCTTCACCCCTGGGTATGTTGGCATAGATGTCGCCAATTTTGATGTACGGTCCGTAGCGACCATTGTTGACGATCATCTCTTCTCCCTTGTACTCACCCAGTGACTTGGGCAATTGGAAGAGTTCCATGGCATCTTCAAAGCTGAGGGTTTCCATAGATTGACCGGGCTTGAGGTTGGCAAAACGCGGCTTCTCGTCTTCGGGCAATTCTTCTTTGGTGCCTATTTGCACTACGGGGCCGTAACGTGTGATCTGTACCAATACAGAGTTGCCTGAGGCAGGGTCAACGCCCAGGATGCGCTTACCTTTGGCGCGATCTGCATTCTCCACTGTATTTTCAACGCCTTCATGGAAGGGAAAATAAAATTCCTTTAAGAATTTGCGCCAGTCGACCGTACCATTGGAAATATTATCGAGTTTTTCTTCCACCTCGGCGGTGAACTGATAATTCATGATATCTTCAAAATGCTCATTCAGAAAATCTGTGACAATCATGCCGATGTCTGTGGGATACAATCTGGATGAAGTGGCTCCGGTATTTTCAGTACCTGTTGTTTCTGTTACCTTGTTGTTTGACAATTCAATTATACGATAGGTACGCGGTATGCCCGGCCTGCTTTCTTTAACCACATAGCCCCTGTCTTTTTCCATGATCTTGGTAATGGTGGGAGCATAGGTAGAAGGTCGGCCGATACCCAGTTCTTCCAGTTTTTTAACGAGGCTGGCTTCTGTGTACCTTGAAGGCGGTGTGGTGTACTTTTCGGTTGCCGTAATCTTATCCAGATCCAGGACCTGGTTGATTTTTAAGGGAGGAAGGATGCCTTTGACATCTTCATTTTCATCGTCGTCAGAAGATTCGATGTAGACTTTCAAAAAACCTTCAAACTTCATCACCTCCCCTTCTGCCTGCAGGAAGGTATCTTTCATGGTGGATATGCCAATGGATACAATGGTCTTTTCCAATTCGGCATCGGCCATTTGGGAGGCCATGGTTCTTTTCCAAATCAACTCATAGAGTCGCTGTTCATCGCGGTCGCCGCTTACATTTTTCTTTTCAAAGTAAGTAGGACGAATGGCTTCGTGCGCTTCCTGTGCGTTGGCCGTTTTGGATTTGTATTTGCGCACTTTGACAAACTCTTTGCCAAAGCTGGTTTCAATTTCTTTGGTAACAGCAGCAATGGCAGTATCTCCCAGGTTGGTAGAGTCGGTCCTCATGTAGGTGATATGACCGGCTTCGTACAATTTTTGAGCGATCTGCATGGTGCGGTTTACGCCAAAATACAACTTTCGGCTTGCCTCCTGCTGCAAGGTAGAGGTGGTAAAGGGTGCAGCCGGTGTTCTTTTGGCAGGCTTCTTTTCGATATTGGCAATGGAAAAAGTGGCGCCGTTGCATTGGTTGATGAAATCCTGGGCCTCCTTGATTTCGTCGAGTTTTTTGACCAGCTCCGCTTTCAGGCTTACCTTTTCTCCCCGATCGTTGAGTACATCAAACCAGGCATGCACCTTGAAATAAGGCGTGGCTTCGAAGGCTGTAATTTCCCTTTCTCTGTCCACCACTAGTCTTACAGCCACTGATTGAACCCTTCCGGCGGATAGTTTGCCTTTTACCTTACGCCAGAGTACCTCAGACAATTCAAAACCCACCAATCGGTCCAGAATCCTTCTGGCCTGCTGTGCATTGACCAGATCCAGGTCAACCGTGCGGGGCTCTGTTACCGCCTTTTGGATAGCGGGTTTGGTAATCTCACTGAAAACTATTCTTTTGGTATGTCTGGGATCCAGGTTGAGCACTTCACACAAATGCCAGGAGATGGCTTCTCCTTCCCGGTCCTCATCCGTTGCCAGCCATACTTCCGAAGCTTTTTTACTGGAGTCTCTCAACTCTTTAACCACTTTGGTTTTTTCGGGCGATATGATGTAATTGGGCTCGAAGTTTTTGTCGATTAAAACTCCTTTATTTCCCTTTTCAAGGTCTCGTACGTGGCCAAAACTCGATTTCACAAAAAATTCTTCTCCCAGATATTTTTCTATCGTTTTTGCTTTGGCAGGCGACTCAACTATCAATAATTTTTTTGCCATTGAACTTTCCTCCGGAGATTACAAACTTTCCGAGCTCCATTTTCTCGAGGGCTGTCAAAGGCTTGTCTGGGATCTCGAAAACTTCCTGATCCTTCGCTTGTTGTTGCGGGGGAGGAGGAGCTTCTTGCTGCGGCGGACGTCGGGCGACGAGGTGAGGTAGATGAACGAAGGCAACGAGACGTACAAGCCGCCGAC
>CALJKQ010000266.1 GCA_937973565.1 uncultured Saprospiraceae bacterium
ATGGGCTACTGTCTTTACGGAAACGATATTGATGATACTACCAGTCCACTGGAAGCGGGTCTGGGCTGGATAACTAAATTGAAGAAGAATGCTGACTTCCCTTCGAAAGCCATTTTTGAGCAGCAAAAAAAGGATGGTCTGATGAAAAATCTGGTTGGTTTCACGATGAATGAACGAAGGGTGCCCAGACATGGTTACGAAGTTTGTGATGCTTCCGGTTTGAACATAGGGGTAGTCACGTCCGGCACCCAGTCTCCCAGCCTGGATCAACCCATTGGCATGGCTTATGTAGGGGTTGCTTATGCCAAACCGGGCACTAAAATCTATGTCAAAATGGGTAGCAAGTTGTTGGAAGCTGAAGTAACATCACTTCCTTTTCTAAACGTATAATGCTTTAAAATGCCTGCCAACTGGTATCAAGCCCAAGTGCTGGATATAGAAGAAGTGAATTCCGGCGTCCGCAGATTTTTTCTGAAGACAGACTCAGAATTTCCCGCGTTTCAGGCTGGACAATTCATTACTTTTGATCTGCCTGTTGGAGAAAAAAGATTACATCGTTGGAAGAGCTATTCTATTGCCAACGCACCCAATGCAGAAGGTTTGCTGGAACTTTGCATAGTTCGCCATCCTGAGGGCATGGGCACTGCTTATCTTTTTGATAAAATATCCACCGGCAGTGTTCTTACTTTCAAAGGACCTGAGGGCAATTTCGTTTTGCCCCGGGATTTGGAAAGTACCAGACTCATCATGGTTTGTACCGGCACAGGCATTGCTCCTTTTCGAGCGATGATTCAGGACGTAATCCTGCATAAAAAACCATTTCTTCAGATGCACCTCATATTTGGAGCCAGAAAGGAAGAAGACATACTCTATAGGGAAGAAATGGAAAAACTGGCTGAAACGTTACCCAATTTCAACTATGACATTTGCTTATCGAAAGAGGCATCATGGCAGGGATTTAAGGGACATGTTCACCAGGTTTACCTGGAAAAATACAAGACCATCGATAAAGAGAATTTGTTTTACCTGTGCGGTTGGACAAAAATGATTGACGAGGCAGTCATAAATCTGGTTGCCAATCTGGGTTACGACAAAAGCCGGGTCAGGTATGAACTTTACGGTTAAATTTTACTCCTGCAGCTTTATACCAAAACACAAATCTCCTGCATCCCCTAAGCCGGGAACGATATAAGATTTGGCAGTAAGCTCATCATCAATGGCACCTGTCCAGATTTGTGCATGCGGAAAAAAGCGTTGGATGTGGTTTACTCCTTGACTGGAGGCAATGACGGAAACAACATGAACTTGTTTGGGTTTTCCATATTCTTCAAGGTACTCCAGAGTCTTGTGTATGCTGGCGCCGGTTGCCAACATGGGATCCAGTAGGATTAGGATTTTCCCGTCGATATTGGGGCAAGTAATGTACTCCAGTTTAATGTCAAAAGTGCCATCTTTATGGTGTGATCGATAGGCTGATATGAAACCATTTTCCACATCATCAAAAATGCGTAAAAAGCCCTGATGTAAAGGTAGGCCTGCCCTCAATATCGATGCCATCACTATGCTGTCATTGGGCAACTCAATATTGGCTTCACCCAGAGGCGTTTCCACTGTTGTCATCGAATAATTCAGGTGTTTACTGATTTCGTATGCCATGATTTCTCCTATCCTTTCCATATTGGTGCGAAATCTCATGCTGTCCTTTTGCTTTTCTACAGAGCGCATTTCAAATAGAAATTTGTTGAGAATGGATTTATGAGATGATAAATTGTGAATCATGATTAACGATTTTGTAAGTTATAAATATACAGGATTTGCTACGGATATCAAAACCACCTTTTTTGATTTATTGCTACAAACTGATTATCAGCGTGGAAGCTGGGTTATATGATTTTCACCTGGATTGCAAGAACAGCTGCATTTTATAGCCCGCGTTGAACTTTTTATCAGAAATTCACTTATTTTTATACCATGTTATTAGGCAGCATAAGGCTTACATTCCATCTTTCATCATCCAGCAAAAAGGTTGGCTATCTGGGTATGCTCCTGGCACTGGCGCTGTTGAGTCAAAATGCCTGGGCCCAAGTTTCCACCAAAACCAATCTCAATGATGATCGGTTCAAAGGCATTATTTACCGAAAAGAAACCACAGGGGATCTAAGGTTGCACAACAATGGTTGGGCGGTAGCTGTCAATTTTGGAGAAATCCGAACCTATTACCGCACAAGGTATTACCATTTTGAATTGGGTACAATGCACAGTCCCAGAGAGCAAAATCAGTCCAAAAACCTCAATGTTATCGGCAACGAATTGCCAAAAGAATTTAAGCTGGGAAAACAAAACAGTGTTTTTATCCTCAGAGCAGGCAAAGGATTTAAAAGATATTTATCGGATAAAGCCCGGCGCAAAGGTGTTTCTATTGGCTACAGCCTTGAAGCGGGTCCTGCCGTTGCCCTTCTCAAGCCTTATTACCTGAAGTTTATTGAGCAGGTGGTAGTAAATGGCGAATTGGAATCCATCTTGGTGGATAAGAAGTTTAGTGAAGAAAACAAAGATGAATTTATTGACTACGGAAGCATATACGGAGGGGCACCCTTTTCGACCGGCCTCAAAGAGATTACCATTTTACCAGGCTTTCAGGCCAAAGCAGGTCTATTCTTTTCCGTAGGCGCTTTCGACGAATATGTCAAAGCGGCAGAAATTGGATTGATGGCAGACCTCTTCATTAAAAAGGTGCCTATTATGGTGGAGACTGCCGGCACCACCAATACACCACTATTTCTCAACCTTTACGTAAATTTGCACTTCG
>CALJKQ010000267.1 GCA_937973565.1 uncultured Saprospiraceae bacterium
CACTGCACTGGGACCAACCTTGGGTGCCCTGTGGGATCCAATTGCAAACGGATCTCCGCTGGATCCTGAAAATGTTTACGGCAAATTGGGAACAGGTCACTTCTTCCCATTGGCTTTGGCCCGATACATTCCGGGTGATCCTGCATTTGCCTTCCTGTCTCCGGCTTCCCGTGAAGTTCATCCAGTAGCTTTGGATGCAGTAGCAGGTACACTGAAAATGTCGGATCTCAACAATGTCGATGTTGTATTTACGCCTAATAAAGACCTTTGGAGCCGATGTATTGTAGTAGAAACCGCCTCATCTAACTATACAGGTGAAGCCGGAAGAACAACCATCAACGGTGGTAAAACTTTGGAAGTAAGAACAACACCTTCAGTAGGTAAAGATGGTAAACCTGATGGCAGTGGTACTACCGGCTTAAGCTGGTTCCCGGGCTATGCTATCGATGTAGAAACAGGAGAAAGATTAAACATTTTCTTCGGAGAGAACTCTGTTTACCGTGGCGCTGATGCCTCATTCTTAGGCTTGGTAGCCGGTGACAAAGAAGACTACTGTTATGATATGATCTTCAATCCATCAACCAGATTGGTAGGTACGGGTGCCGTTACCAGCAACGCGGAAATTGCCATGCTTCAGGTGGCAGGTGGTCAACACTTCATTTATGTAACACGTCAGAAATATGACGAATGTGCACAGTTGGCAACCAGATTGAAACTGGGATCCAATCCATTCACCAAGAGAGATGCGGTGGGTGCCATTACCTGGACATGTGTACCACTGGCAAGTGGCAGCTTCCCTATGACCAGCATCGATCAGGGCTTAATCCCCAATGAATTGACGGTTAAGTTGAGGGTAGCCAACAGCTACAACAAGGAAAGAAAGTTGGCGGATCTGGTAAGGTTTAAAAACTGCGATACAGAAGATGCACTGCCATCCTATGAATTTGAGATTAGCGGTAAGCAGGCAACAGAATTGGAAACACAACAGTATGCAGGCGCTTTGGCCAACGTAAATGTTGTTCCTAACCCATACTATGCCTATTCCGGTTACGAAACTTCACAGTTTACCAATGTGGTGAAAATTACCAATCTACCCGATAAGGCAGTGGTAACCATCTACAGTCTCGACGGTAAGTTCATCAGAAGATTCAACAGAGATGAAAGGGGTGGAACCAATTCAGGCAACAATCCTGCCAACAACGGCTTCCAGCCGGTACCGGATTTGGAATGGGATATGAAGAACTTCGCCGGAATTCCGGTTGCCAGTGGTGTGTATCTGATCCACATCAACGCAACGGATTACAACGAGGAAAGGACCATCAAGTGGTTTGGTATCAACCGTAAATTCGATCCAACAGGACTTTAAAGCATATCCGGACAGGTTCCTCAACAGGGAGAACCTGTCCGATTTTTACTAAAAAGGATTAAATAAAAATATATGTCAAAGACTTTTTACAAACTCATAGCAATCGCCGGATTTTGGGTGGCAGCCTTAGGAGTTCAAGCCGGTAACCCCGACAGACAGGGTGAAGCCGGAGCGCATGAATTGCTCATCAATCCTTGGGCAAGAAGTGCGGGTCTGCATACACTCAATACTTCTTCTATCATGGGTGTTGAGGCCATGCGTCTAAACATCGCAGGTCTAAGCCGTATGGTAAAAGGCGAATTTGCAGTATCCAACTGTCAACTTTACAAAGGCACCGGTTTGTCGATGAACGAAATCGGCTTTGGAACCAAAATGGGTAAAAATGGCGCATTCGGTGTCAGCCTTTCATCTCTTTCTTTTGGCAAGATTCCGGTAACCACCGTCAATCAACCGGAAGGTACCGGTGAAAGTTTTTCACCCAACTTTTTCCATATTGGGGTTGGTTATTCCTACCTGTATGACAACAAAATCTCAGTAGGTATCCTAGTAAGAGGTGTTTCTGAATCCATCGCCAGTGTTTCTGCTTTTGGTTTTGCCATCGATGCAGGTGTTCAATACGTATCTGGTCCACAGGACAACTTCCGTTTGGGTATCTCACTCAGAAATACCGGTTCTCCTATGATTTTTGGAGGTCAGGGCCTTTCTGTACGAAGTGCTAATGGCGATCCCGCAGGTGGTGTTGAATACGAGCTTACCGTAGATCAGCGCGCTGAGGATTTTGAAATGCCATCTGTGCTCAACATCGGAGCATCATATGATACTTATTTCAACAAAGAGAAAAAGGATTTCATCAGAATCATGGGTAACTTCACATCTAATGCCTTTACACAAGATCAGTTGGGTATAGCAGCAGAACTTTACTTCCATGAAAGAATCATCCTCAGAGGAGGTTACAAAGCCAACTTTGGAGCTTCTGTGGCTGGTATTGGTGAAGAATTGTACACTGGCCTCGCAGGTGGTGTTTCTATCATCTTCCCAACCAAAAAAGATAAAACAGCAGGCTTTGGTATCGATTATGGATACAGGGCTACCCGTTCTTTCGACGGTACGCACAACCTGTCTGTAAGGTTTATGTTTTAGGCCTGAAGTATAAATTGTTGGCAGATAGGGAAATAATTCCTAAATTTGCCCTATAAAGAACGTTTTTACCTTACCGGGTAAAAACGTTCTTCTTTTTAGATATCCTGGCTTTTCAATTTGATTTTTGTCAAATCAGGGAACTTTGGGGGGGAAGTATTGTTTAATGGGTAGTAATTTTTGTTACGACACAGGGTTTGAACTCTTACCACCTTATTTTATCATTTTTTAAGTATTAAACCGTAGAAACATGTCGGTATCATACATGACACAAGAGGGTTACGATAAATTGCGCTTTGACCTGGAAGACTTAAAAACCAGGGGCAGACAAGAAGTAGCCAGGGCTATCGCCGAAGCCAAAGAAAAAGGTGACCTCTCTGAAAATGCAGAATACGATGCTGCCAAAGACGCCCAGGGTATGCTTGAGCTGAAGATCAATGAAATGGAAAAGGCATTGGCCAACGCAAGAATAATAAGCGAAACAGAGCTGGATGACTCGAAAGTAACCATCCTGTCTTCTGTAACGATCCGCAATGTGAAGACCGGTAAAGACATGACCTATAAGCTGGTTTCTGAATCGGAAGCAGACCTCAAGAATAAAAGGATTTCTGTCAATTCACCCATTGGTCAGGGTCTGCTGGGAAAGGAAAAGGGTGATATTGCCAAGATATCTACACCTGCCGGCGAAATGGACTTTGAAATAGTTTCCATAAGTCTCGAATAATGGCAACCATCTTTTCTAAAATTGTCGCAGGTGAAATACCCTGCTTTAAGGTGGCTGAAAATGATCAGTTTTTGGCGTTTCTCGACATTCAACCTTTGAAACCGGGTCACACACTCGTGATACCCAAAGCAGAAATTGACTACATTTTTGACCTGGATGATGATATGTTGGTTAGCATGATGGTCTTCGCAAAAAAGGTTGCAAAAGGAATACAGACCATAGTGCCTTGCGAAAAGATTGGCGTCAGCGTGATAGGACTGGAAGTCCCCCATGCCCACATACACCTTGTCCCCATTGAATCCGTTTCGGATATCAATTTCAGCAGAGCAAAGCTTCAGATGGATAAAGAGGAAATGCAGCACCTGGCCGCTAAAATTGCCTCCAGCATAAGTCTTTAAAGTTGAAAATTGGTGTCAATACCCGGTTTTTATTGCCTAAAACCCACCTGGAAGGTATAGGCAAGTACACCTTCGAAATTCTGTCGCAACTTTGTAAACAACATCCGGAGGATACATTTTACTTTTTTTTTGACAGGCCATACGACCCTCGCTTTGTTTTTTCAGACAACATAGTGCCCATCGTTTTGTTTCCTCCTGCAAGGCACCCCATTCTTTTTACCATTTGGTTTGAATGGTCGGTGAGAAGAGCACTTAAAAAATACGACATAGACGTATTTTTATCCTTCGACGGTTTGTCAACGGTATTGGGTAAAACACCGGAAGTTCTTGTTGTACACGACATCGTTTATGCCCACACACCCAGTTACCTGCCGGGCTTCATCCGATGGTATCTGTGCACCATAATGCCCCCACTTTTGAAAAAGGCCAAAAGAATTGTTGCGGTTTCGGAGTTTGTAAAAAACGATATTTGTCAACACTACCAGCTATCACCCGCCAAAGTAGATGTAGCTTACAATGCTTTGCCCTCAGCCTTCCATGACATCACTGCAGCTGAACAAAGGCCTCTGGAAGACCCGTATTTCATTGTTCCGGGAGCCATCATCGAAAGGAAAAATACACTCAACATCCTGAAAGCTTTTGTGGCATTTAAAGAAAGATGTGGAGGAAACAACAAGCTGGTTTTTGCAGGAAGGTTTATGTTCAAGCCTAGCAGTGAGGTAAAGACACTTTGGGATAAATTGCAGGGTATGGGTGAGTTGATCCACTTGAACAAACCCACAGATCAGCAAATGGTGCAGTGGGTTCGCCATTCATCGGCTCTCGTTTATGCTTCACTTTTCGAAGGCTTTGGCATTCCCATTTTGGAAGGTATGGCAAGCAGTGTTCCGGTCATCACCTCCAATGTGACCTCCATGCCCGAAGTAGCCGGAGATGCGGCTATTTCCATTGACCCCCATGATCCTGCTGCCATCAGTGAAGCCATGGAATATGTTCTCGATGATGAAAACAAAGCTGCCCTGGTTAGTAAGGGTCCGGCACAGCTTAAAAAATTCAATTGGCCGGCATCTGCAGCCGTAGTGTATAGAAGTCTTGTTCTGGCTTCCGGGAAATAAAAAAGGGGTCATAAGCAGACCCCTGTATCAGAATTGTTATTGTAATGGGAGTTATATTCTTATTCTGATCTGATCACCAATTTTGGGTGGAGAATTCACATCAATACGGTTGAATTCCATTAATGCCACCAATTCTACACCATTTTCACGTGCAATATCGGCCAATGACTTTCCTCTCGATAGTTTCACCACTTTTACATAACCGTCATCCTCCATCCTGATAGCCTCTGTACCATTGCCCGTCATAAGGGTAGGGAACGGAAGGTTGTTGATGGGGCGGGTACCTGAAATTTCATCGTTTCGCTGATTAGCCTCTGCTATAGCCATCAAAGAAGCCCTTCTGGAAGATGCAGCAGGCGACAAGGCTACCACATCATTCATGGCATCGTAGGCCAACGCAAAATCATAAAGTTTGGCTTCCGGCAGCGTAAGTGTGTGTTCTCCGTTGGATCGGGGAATGAAGCCTTTGGTAAAGGCAGGATTTAACCTTTTCATTACTTCCCAGTCAATTTCAAAATCTTCTGCCAATCGCTTGAGGTCGATTTTATCTTTTACCTTAATGGTAGCTGTATAGACATAGTCATCGGAAAGCAAATTGGGTTCGATCTCGTGCAGGTAATAATAATTCATCAAATAAGCCACGGCAATGAATTTTGGCACGAACTCTTGTGTCTGCCTGGGCAGGTATTTTTGGATATCCCAGTAGCTCCTGGAATTGGATTTTCTTAAGGCGCTGTTTACAACACCATCACCACAATTGTAGGCCGCTAGTACCAGGGTCCAGTCGCCATAAATGGTGTACAACCTGTTGAGGTAATGCATGGCAGCCTGGGTCGATTTATAGGGGTCGCGACGTTCATCCACCACGTTGGTAACTTTCAAACCATAGATTTGAGCGGTCGGCTTCATAAACTGCCACAATCCACTGGCACCAACGTGTGATGACACATAAGGAACCAGAGCTGCTTCGATAACGGGGAGAAATTTCAACTCATCCGGCAGGCCGTGTGTACGCAATGCTTCTTCGAAGATGGGAAAATACATAGGTGCTCTTCCCAGCAGGGTTGAGCTCAACCCCCGGTGCTTTTCTACAAAGAATTCAATCTGTTCTTTAACCTGGTTGTTGTACTTGAGCTCGAGTTTGAGCGGGAGGCTCATGACTCTCTTCTCAATCTCAGGGTCAGCTACATCCAGGCAGGTTGTAATGGCTGCCGGTTGAGTAGGATTGCCGGAGAATGACAAAACCAGATAAAAAACCAGATTTCGTAATGAAATCAATATGTTCATGGCAAAAAGTTAATAGGTCTTTGGGTAAAAAAAATCGGTGTTGAGTTCTAGTCTATTAAATTGCCAGATTGGAACGCAAAAGTAGGCTATTTAGGTTTGTAGTTCAACACAATTAACAAGGCATTAAGAACATTAACATTTCTATAATACAATGTATAATTTTGAATAACATCCTTATTTTAGAATAAAATACTTATTTTGATTTAAATACCAAAATCGACCCTGTTTTATATTAAATTATCTAATAATATATAAGGTGTTCAAAAATTATGCCACGAAAGGCTAAAAAGGCGGGTTTTGACTAAAATGGGTGGATTCTCGGAGGAAAACTCAGGGTAAACCCTGGATGCAAAAATTGGAAATAGCTACAAAATAAAAGGCGATTCCTGAAGCTGGTTCAAGAATCGCACGGTTGGTAAACTGAAAATTGTACGGTTCTATTAATCAATTCTCAGATCTTCTATGTGGACACCGGGATGTTGTTTGGCATTGAAAACAAAAATCTCCGGTGCATACGTCTTATTGGGAACGATGCTTTTGACATTCAGCGTATATCTCGAACCATCTTTTGAAAAAACCTTGATGCTGGTAGCCTTATTGGTATTTTCTGCTACGGATAGCCTGATTTTACTGTATTCACTGTTTTTGTCTAAGGGTTTAAACTCAATTTGGGTCACTTTGGTTCCATTTTCAGTAGCATTTCCTGTAATGGCATAGGCGTATTGCCCGGATTCATACATCCTGAGCATTTCTGATGGCGACATCATATCAGCGCCCGGACCCTCTTCAAAAGAATTAATCTGCACCTCTTTATTGGCTTTTTGGTGAAGCCATACGGTTTTACCATCGCAGTAAACTTCCTGGTCGCTCACACTGACAAAATACTTTTTACCTTGTTGGATGAGCTTACCTTTTTGTGTTTCCGGTGCCTGACCCTTGAGTTCAAGGATGAGTTCAAAACTGATCTCCATGGCTTTATAGCCATTGTATTCCTTTTTGAGGGCATCCAGGATTTTTTTTGCTTTGGGATCGCTGTCAGATGATTTGAGGTAAGTTTTTTGTGCTGTAACCCCTAATAATGTAAACAGCAAAAGCATGGAGGTAAGTCCGTATTTCATAACCAGATTTTTTGTGAAGACTTTTTGAATGCGTGAAAAGGTAGTTAAGATGGCGTTAATCATTACGCAGCCCTAAGCTTGTTGATTTTGGACCTGGAAATCTTGCCTTCTGCGTATTCGCGGCTGATGACCAACTCTTTGATCTCCGGCTGAGAGGGTAGTTCAAACATGGCATCTGTGAGGATGGCTTCGCACAATGACCTTAAGCCTCTGGCCCCCAACTTGTATTCCAATGCCTTTTCCGCTACAAAATCCAGGGCCTCGTCTGTAAATATGAGTTGAATTCCTTCTAACTCAAATAAGCGGGAATACTGTTTTACAATGGCATTTTTAGGTTGCGTGAGGATGTTGATCAAGGTCGTCTTATCCAATGGATCCAGATAAGTAAGAACGGGAAGACGGCCGATCAATTCGGGAATCAGTCCAAATGCCTTGAGATCTTTGTGACTGATGTATTGCAACAGATTTTCTTTGTCTACCTGCACCGTTTCTTCTTTGCTGTAGCCAATCACCTGTGTATTGAGTCTACGGGCAATTACTTTATCTATGCCATCGAAAGCGCCACCACAGATGAACAGAATTTTCGAAGTATCTACTTTGATCATTTTTTGCTCAGGGTGCTTGCGTCCCCCTTGAGGAGGTACATTGACCTCGGTTCCTTCCAGCAATTTGAGCATAGCCTGCTGGACGCCTTCACCCGAAACATCCCTCGTGATCGAAGGATTGTCGCTCTTACGGGCTATTTTATCAATTTCATCGATGTACACGATACCCTTTTCCGCAGCTTCTACATTGTAATCGCAGGCTTGCAACAAGCGGGACAACATAGACTCTACATCTTCCCCGACATAGCCGGCTTCGGTAAAAACAGTGGCATCAACGATGGCGAAGGGAACATCCAGAAACTTGGCAATGGTTTTGGCCATTAAGGTCTTTCCGGTGCCTGTTTCGCCTATGAAAATGATGTTGGACTTTTCAATCTCAACTTCATCTTTCGACTTTTGCCTCAATCTTTTGTAGTGGTTGTAAACGGCTACCGACAAACATTTTTTGGCTTCATCCTGACCAATAACGTATTGATCCAGGTAGTTTTTAATCTCCTGTGGTTTAAAATTTTCGGGAAGTGAAAATTGGCTTGGACTCAGCTTGCCCTTCTCTGCCACCTCTTCGTTGACTATGTGGTAAGCCTGTTCAACACACATTTCGCAGATGTGACCATCTATGCCGGCAATCAGCAGTACAGCCTCTTTTTTATCTCTTCCGCAAAAAGAGCACTTGATATTTTCTTTGAACTTAGCCAAATACAGTATGCTTTTATATCCTTACAACAAAAACCCGACCAAAAAAGTTATTGATCCTTTTTTCTAGGATTGTTTCTGTCCAACACTTCATCTACAATGCCGTAATCCTTGGCTTCGTGTGAGGTCATCCACTTATCTCTTTCTGAGTCTTTTTCGATCTGCTCAAATGTCTTGCCTGTATGGAAGGCCAGGATGTCGTACAATTCCTTCCTCAGGGTTTTAATCAGGTTGTAGGAGATTTCCATATCCGTAAACTGACCCTGCATACCACCTGAAGGCTGATGAATCATTATTCGGCTGTGCTGAAGGGCAGTCCTCTTGCCTTTTTTACCGGCCACCAGCAATACAGCACCCATAGAGGCAGCCAAACCGGTACAAATGGTAGCTACATCCGGTGCAACATACTGCATGGTATCATATATACCCATCCCGTCGATAACCGATCCGCCCGGACTGTTGATAAACATCTGAATGTCTCTTTTGGGATCCGTAGATTCCAAAAACAACATCTGGGCCTGAATCACATTGGCTACGTAGTCGTTTACAGGTACACCCATAAAGATGATTCGATCCATCATGAGCCTTGAAAATACGTCCATACCTACGATGTTCATTTGTCGCTCCTCAATAACCTGAGGGGTGAACGCATGAATATTGGGTACTGAAGTGGCCATGTATTTTTCCAGGTGCATGGAGTTCATGCCCAGGTGTTTGGTTGCGTATTTTTTAAATTCGTCTTTGTGAAACATTATGCTTCTTTTTGGTCGTTAGCTAAAAACAGGGCTTCAAATTCCGGGATTGGAATTTTTTTCTCGTCCTTTTGAATAATGGTAAACAGCTTATCAAAGATTTTGTTTGATTTTGCTTCTTCTGATAATTTGAAGAGTTCAGTACGGTCGCTGAACCAGTTTTTCACCAGCTTATTCACCGTGTCCTGAGGAATTCGGCCATAGTTCATTTCATAACCCCTGATTCTGTTGGCTGCTACCTGTCTGATGTCTTCTTCGCTGACATTAATGTTAAATTCTTTGGCGATGTCATCTTTTATATATGTCCATTTGAGTTCGTCTACAAACTTGGGCAGCTCATTCTCGATTTTTTCATCATCCAGTTTTTCAACCCTGGCCAACCATTTGCGTACAAAGGTTTCAGAAACCACCATATCGGTTTGTGCCAAAACCCTGTCCATCACCGCTTTTTTTAGGAGCGCTTCGGCATTGGGACGTTGTGACTGGTAAAAGCTGTTTTCCACTTCCTTTTTGAGATCGTCCAGTGAATCCAACTGGAATTGCTCTTTGATTACTTCTTCCGTAAGTTCTGCCGGATTGAGCCTGGAAATTTTATTGATGGTGTATTGGAAAACATCTTCCGCTTTCAGATCGTAGTCTTCCGGCAAACCGAAAAGATTTTTTTTGATAAAGCTGAAATCTTTGTTTTCCAGTTTGCCCACCTCAACTTCGAATACGTCTCCCAGTTTTTTGGTCATCAACAAATCTTTGAGCGACTGATCTTCGATAGAGTTGAAAAACAGAATGACTTCCTTGCTGAAACCGCCATCTTTTACTTTGCCACCTTCCATTTCAGAGGCAGTAACATAAATGAGTTCTTCGCCGGTAATATCCTGTACTTCTTCGAGTTTACCCAATCGGCGCGAAAGGTATTTCAACTCATCCTCCATATAATTTTCACCGGGTAGCGGAAGGAAGTAGTCGTAACGGTCATCAGCGGAAATACCTTTGATCGTGTAGGGCGGCAACTGTCCGATCTCGTAGGCAATGCTGTAAGATTTTTGTGTGTTGTTGGGCTCAATGGCCAAACGCTCCTGATCATCTGCCAAAATAGGCTGGGCAATGTATTTTATCTTTTCTGTTTCCAGATAATCCTGAAGCGTTTTGTTGAACAACTCATCAATCATATCTGCAAAAACAGAGGGGCCGTACATTTTTCTGACTACAGAAACAGGTGTCTTGCCTTTTCTGAATCCCTTGATGGCTGCTCTCGCCGCCAGTTTTTGCAATTCCTGATCGTATTTTTTGAGGTAATCAACCGGTTCAAGGGTGATTGAGATTTTTGAGATGTTGTCTCCCTGATCGTTTCTTTGAATGTTCATTGGATTTCGCTGAATGATATGTGATGTATTTAAATCTTTTTTGCCGGATAATGTTCATCCCTTATGCCGTCAGGCGGGATTACCATTTCTCTAAAAAAAGAAAAGAGAAGGATTCCTTCTCTTTTCGCTGTGCGGGTGGAGGGACTCGAACCCGCACACCTCTCGGCACCAGATCCTAAGTCTGGCGTGTCTACCAATTTCACCACACCCGCAAAAAGTTTGTGATTGGGAGTGCAAAGATAATCAATTCAGTCATTTTTTCCATCAGAATTCGTAAAATATTAAAACAACAAATATTATTTTGTCATGTTGCTAGAAAATATAATTATATAATACAATATTTTAAAAAATGGATTTGTACGATATTAAATATTGATTAATGCAAACTTTTATCATTGTATCGCTGTCCGTGAATTTTTAATCATAATGACGTAAATTTGAAGAAAAAGTAGATTGAGACACCATATAGAACATTTGGCACAACTTGCCGCTAAAGCTGAGCGCAACATTGTGGGACTTATGAGTGGCACATCGTTGGACGGACTTGATATAGCCCTTTGTGCTATCAGGGGAAATGGGAGAAATACACAACTTACCCTGAAACAATTTGTAACCCTCCCCTATGACGAGCGTTTCAGGAAGGAGGTGCGCAAAGTATTTTCCGTTAAACACGGTGACATCGAATTGCTGGTTCAACTGCATGCCCACATCGGAAAACTCCACGGTCAGATGGTAAATGAAACCCTGTCGACCTGGGGCGTCGACAAAAGAGAGGTCGACCTTATTGCCAGCCATGGTCAAACCATGTACCATGCACCTTCTTTTATTCATCCAAATTCAGGTTATGCCAATGCCAGTCTGCAGATCGGCGACGGAGATCACATCGCCATGGAAACAGGTTTGATCATCATCAGCGATTTCAGGTTGAAACACATTGCCGCAGGTGGCGAGGGAGCCCCCCTTGCAGTGTACGGCGATTTTCTCATTTTTAGCGATGATCATGAAAATCGGATCATGCTCAACATTGGTGGCATTGCCAATTTTACTTGGTTGCCATCAGCAGCATTTTTAAATGCCTACCCGGGCTTTTCAACTGATGTGGGTCCGGGCAATACCATAATGGATGCCTACATGCAGAAACATTTGGGAAGTGCCTGCGATGAAAATGGTGTGCTGGCGGCTTCCGGCAAGGTTATACCTCAACTGCTTGATACCTTGATGAACCATGCTTTTTTTGAAAGTGCTTTTCCCAAAACCATTGGTCCGGAACTCTTCAATCTGGAATACCTCGAAAAAGCCATGGGGCGTGCCGGTGGAAGCTACAGCCATGCAGACATCATGGCCACACTCAATCGTTTTTCGGCAGAAGGTATCATCAAAGCCATAAAAGACAGCGTGCCGGAATACCTCAACCCCGTGGTTTATGGCAGTGGCGGCGGTGTACACAATCCCGTTTTAATGTCGCACTTGCAAGCGGCCTTTCCCCAAACTATTTTCAGGCATACCGATGAATTGGGAGTGCCGGCAGATGCCAAAGAAGCGGTGTTATTTGCTTTGCTTGCCAATGAGTGTGTTGCCGGTCAGGCGTTGGGTCAAGGTCTTTTCAAAGCAGGAATGCCCGACATCAGCATGGGAAAAATCAGTTTGCCGGGTTAATGCCGGGCGTTGCTTATCTTTGTGCCATGTCTTTAAAATCACTTTTGTTGTTGCCGGTCGCAAGACTACTGAAGCGCAGGATTGACCGGGCGGCGGATACGGCTATTGAGGATCAGCAAAAAACTTTTAAAAAACTGATCCAAAGGGCAAAAAATACACAATTTGGAAAGGACCACAGCTTCGACCGTATTCACACATATGAAGATTTTGTACAGCAGGTGCCGGTCAGGGATTATGAAGGGTTAAAACCCTACTTCGACCGGATAGCCTCAGGCCAGCAGGACGTGCTTTGGCCGGGTAAACCCAAGTACCTGGCAAAAACATCGGGCACTACTTCCGGCGTGAAATATATACCTGTAAGCCACGAGAGTGTGCCCAACCATATTCATTCTGCCAGAAACGCTATTTTTTATTACATGGCGCAAAAGGGCAGTGCTTCCATTTTTGATGGAAAAATGATCTTTTTGAGTGGATCACCAGAGCTGGAGACCAAAGGCGGAATACCCACCGGACGCTTATCAGGCATTGTCAATCACGAAGTACCGTCGTGGATCAGAACCAATCAGCTTCCCTCCTGGAAGACCAATTGTATTGAGGATTGGGAGCAAAAACTCGAAGCCATCATCGATGAAACCATGCACCACGATATGCGGGTCATTGGTGGCATCCCACCCTGGGTACAAATGTATTTTGAGAGGATTCTACAACGCACCGGAAAATCCACATTAATGGAGGTTTTTCCCAATTTCACCCTCTTTATATACGGTGGTGTCAATTTTGAACCGTACAGAGCCAGCCTTGAAAAGCTCATCGGCAAGAAGGTCGATAGCATTGAATACTTTCCTGCCAGTGAAGGATTTTTTGCTTTTCAAACTGCATCCAACGATGCTTCTCTTTTGCTCACCACGAATAGTGGAATCTTTTATGAATTTATCCCCCTCTCTGAATTTGGAAGCCCTGCCGCCACAAGGATTTCGCTCGAAAAAGTGAAGACAGGTATCGACTATGCTTTAATAGTCAACAACAACGCAGGGCTCTTTGGGTATGACATCGGAGATGCTGTTCGTTTTACGTCAGTTCGTCCTTATAAACTGGTAGTGACCGGCAGGGTAAAACATTACATTTCTGCTTTTGGTGAGCACGTTATTGGCAAAGAAGTGGAGGAGGCAATGCAACTTTCAGCTGCCAAACATGGGGTTGAAGTAAATGAATTTACAGTAGCTCCCCAGGTGAACCCACCCGAAGGAGGTTTGCCATACCATGAATGGCTGGTTGAATTTGAAAAACTTCCTGCTGACCTCGAAGTTTTTGCAGCCGACCTGAACAAGTTCATGACAGAACAAAACATTTATTACAAAGATCTGATCGATGGCAATATCCTAAGGCCGCTGGTAGTAAGGATCCTTCCTAAAGGCAGTTTTATAGATTTTATGAAGAAGCAAGGTAAACTCGGTGGGCAAAACAAAGTACCCAGACTGATGAATGAAAGAAAAATTGCCGACGCCCTTTTGTAAGGTATCAGTTTCAATGGCTATTTCTTTTGTGTGATTTTGAATATTAGTGTCCCAACAGACTCACCCTGTGTACGCCGGGTCTGTATTCTTTTTTAAGTAAGTCCTTTACCGCCTGGTATTGTTTGGGATTGTGCAAAAAGTCCATATTACTCACATCGATGATCAATACCGGAAACTGAAGGACATTTCGAAGGTATTCAAAATATGAGTTTTGCACGTTGGTGAGGTAGTCGTTGCTGATGGTTGCTTCGTATTGCCTGCCTCTCTTCTTGATATTGGTTTGCAGCAGATCCACATCGCGGTGCAGGTAAACCAATATATCCGGATTGGGAAAATTCTGGCTGAGCACGTTGAACATTTTCTGGAACATTCTGTACTCTTCGTCCTTCAGATTTTGCCTTGCAAACAGCAGCGTCTTGATAAACGTGTAATCAGCGATGGTAAAATCATAAAACAAATCCTGCGTTAGTTCATTTTGCAATTGTTTGTAACGCTCGGTCATAAAAAACAACTCAACGGTAAAGGCATACCGCGTCGGATCGTTGTAAAACAAAGGCAGGAAAGGATTGTCGGCAAATTGTTCAAGGATGAGCTTGCAGTTGTGTTCGGTTTTGATCATTTGACAAAACGAGGTTTTGCCGGCACCGATGTTGCCTTCTACGCAAATATATTTATATG
This sequence comes from uncultured Saprospiraceae bacterium, assembly GCA_937973565.1. Classification (GTDB taxonomy): domain Bacteria; phylum Bacteroidota; class Bacteroidia; order Chitinophagales; family Saprospiraceae; genus JADKBO01. Next base: position 14,405 of record CALJKQ010000267.1, read on the forward strand.
GAAATACCTGGCTGATGTGTATAGAGTTGTGGTAAGATTAATCATAAATCCATACTTCCGATGGATCGTTGCTTTCTTCGTATAATTCTTCAATGGATTTTTGCAAAACAGGATGGATAAAATCTCCGAGGATTTCCATCAAAGGAATCAAAACAAAATTTCGTTTTTCAATCATCGGGTGGGGGATAACGATATTTTCTTTGTTGATGATCGATTCATTAAAGAATAATACATCGATATCAATAGATCGGGGACCCCATGTTTCCGTTTTGATGCTGCCCATTTCCTTTTCAATGGATTTGCATTTTGCCAATGCAGTTTCAGCATCCAGTTCTGTAGAAACCAACAAGGCCTGGTTGAGGAAGTCGTCCTGGTCTTTTTTACCCCAGGCTTCGGTTTCATAAACCGATGATTTTGCAGTTATTTTGCCAATACCTGCTTCAATTCGACCCATGGCATCCACCAACTGTGCTTGTCGGTCGCCAATGTTGGAACCCAAATGTAGTACCAGCTTATTCACATTAAAGATTTATGCAATATTACGCAAAGCTTAACAAAATGCTGTGATAAATTTCAATCCTATTCATAATATATTCAGATTCAAACGAATAATTCAATGGAATTACAGCATCTTTTCATTTCATCGGTGAAATGCCTATTTACTTTACCTCCATCAATAAATCCAAAAAAACAAAAATCGGACGGTGGTTTGAATTAGCTTTATTGAGGAATGCCCAAACCACTATCTTTGTTAAAAAAAAGGTGACGGAGGATATAAAGGCTGCATTGGGTAAAATAGCCCTCCTGATATTGAGTGTCGGTTTTTTGGGTGTGGGCATGCTGAAGTTAATTTCTTACCCCTCCATGGAAGCTTCCTTCCAAAGGTGGAATTTGCCCCAATGGTCAATGTATGTTATAGGTGTTTTAGAATTGACGCTCTCGATCGCTCTTTTTTACCAGCCGTGGAGGAAATGGGCAATGATCACAACGGCTATCCTGATGGTAGGTGCTATTACCATTCATCTCATAGCGGCTGAGTGGTCACAACTTTATGGACCTACCGTGGTTTTGTTTTTGCTGGCTCTGTTGTGGTCGAGTGAACCATCAAAGCCTTAAATTTTTCAAAGAAGAATAAAAAGTATGATAAAAGTTTCCAGTCCTTCCAACATAGCCATTGTAAAATATTGGGGGAAGTTCGGCAGGCAATTGCCACGCAATGCTTCGGTCAGTTTTACCCTGACCAATGCAGTATCTCAAACCACGATGAAGTACCAGACCAGGCAGGGATCGGCAACAAAGCTTGCTTTTTTATTGGATGGTCTGGACAAGCCGGGCTTTGCTCAAAAAATCGAAAAATTCTTCAAAGGAATCGAAGACTACATGCCCTTTCTGCAAGACTTTGATTTCGAATTTGAAAGCCACAATACATTTCCTCATTCTTCGGGTATTGCCTCCTCCGCATCGGGTATGTCTGCAGTAGCCATGTGTATTTGTCAGATGGAGCTTGAGCTGGGACTGGCAGAAAAATTGGATATGCAGAAAGTATCCTTATTGTCAAGATTGGGCAGTGGCAGCGCCTGCAGGTCGGTTTTTCCGGTTATGGCGGTTTGGGGCGAACACGAAGCCTGGCAGGGAAGCAGCAATGAATTTGCCATTTGTATAAAAGACGAGGTACATGACATTTTTCATCAGTTTCACGATGACATTCTGATTGTGAGCGACAGAGAAAAATCGGTCTCATCCACAGCAGGGCATGGTTTGATGGATACCAATCCTTATGCAGCTACCCGGTACAACCAGGCTAATAAACACATGACCGACCTTAAATCGATTTTAAAAACGGGCGATGTTGAAGCTTTTGGAACGTTGGCCGAGATGGAGGCACTTACCTTGCATGCTTTGATGATGTGCAGCGATCCTTCCTACATGCTTATGCAGGCGGGTACCGTTGAAGTCATTCACCGCATCCGAAATTTCAGAGCACAAAGCAAGCTTCCCATTTATTTTACCCTGGATGCAGGTCCCAATGTACACATCCTTTACCCGGATAGTATTTACGCTCAAGCCGTCAACTTTATTCAGCATGAATTGCTTCCATTGACCCACAATGGGTTGATTTTGGCCGATCGGGTAGGGCAGGATACAAAATTGGAGTTCTGATTATTCTTGTATTAGTACCACGAATTATATATAATGAGCTGAAAAATATTTTTTTGGCACCAAACTTGAGTAAGTTAACCAAAAGCCCACATGATCAGAACAGTGGTAATTTTGGTTTTGCTCCTGAGCATTAGCTCACTTCATGCCCAGCATCTGCAGGATGTTGTATACCACCTTGTTGGTCTTAATCCCAAAGACACCGTCAATTTTCCCGATCCCAACAAAAGACAAATTATCCGGGATTTCTGGTCATGCATCAGCGAGCTGGATAAGATGGACCAGCGGCAACGCAGGCTCAATGGCAGAGCAGGTTTTGGTTTTAGCGGCGATCAGTCAGGAAGCCAGTCTCTGTACAAAATTGAAGGCATGATCAACGGTTCCCGGGGCATCTACCCCGGAGAACTTACCTTCACCTCCAGCATTGGCATGGTGCTCAACAACGGCAAGTTTAGCGAAAATGTTTCCAACATATACATGGCCTACAACTATCATCCCCAATGGGGCGATAGTCTGAGTACGGAGAATTTCATCTTTCTAAAAAGATTTACAGATGCTTTTTTAGGCGTGGAACAAAGGTATGAGTTGGGGGGAGGAATGATCCTGGCTAAATACAGTAAAAATCTTACTCCAAGGGGTAAAAACCTGAAGCAGAAACTCAACCTCGTGGAATTTTCTGCTGATAATTTCGATCCTGAAAAGGGAATTTGGAATTTATGTTCTCAGCATTGTGCCCGTTATAATACGGATTTTGTAACCGCCAACGATGTAAAAACCATTGAAAGGGTGCAAAAAAACGGAAATTTCAGTCTTCGAAAACTGTTCACCCGATTCAGGGTGGGTATGCTAATTGGTGTTTTTCTGGAAACAGAAAAAATCAACACATCAGCAATGCTTACCACAGCTGATGGTCCTGTATCATATCCAATTTCGTTTGAACCCACCCAAAAAGTGCGTTGGGAATTGAGGCCTACACTGGATTTGCGACCGGGTGATACCTGGTCCTTCAAATTCCGACCTTATTTCAAACTACCGGTGCCCGGACAATGGAATCAAACCGTCAGCGGTCCCAATGGAGTCAAGAGCACACTGGAAGATTACCGTATTGACCTGGAATCTATGCTGATTATAGGATTGGATGATTTTATGGATACGCAAAACAAAAACGTAGATTTCATCATGATGTATAATGTATATTATGATCACGCTCCGGCACGCTTGTTTATAGCCGATCCGGTTACAGCTGCCCCGGTTCTGTTGTCTGCGCCCACGCGTCATAGTCAGTTTTCATTCAGTTTTCGGGTGGAATTTTGAGCAAGCACCAGAATAATGGGCATTTTTCGTTTTCAAAAACAATATCTTTGCACGCCCGTTTGATTTTGAGATAATTTTCTGTAAAACAATAAAATAAAAGCATCATTGTTTCCGAAATACGATGTGATAGTGGTAGGAGCCGGTCATGCCGGATGTGAGGCAGCAGTGGCAGCAGCCAACATGGGTTCTAAGGTTTTGCTAGTAACTATGAACATGCAGACCATTGCCCAAATGTCTTGCAACCCTGCCATGGGAGGTGTAGCCAAAGGACAGATAGTCAGAGAAATTGATGCCTTGGGCGGTTATAGTGGTATTGTGACCGACCATACCATGGTGCAATTCAGGATGCTCAACAAGAGCAAAGGACCTGCCATGTGGAGTCCAAGGGCGCAGAGCGACAGGATGTTATTTGCAGCCAAATGGCGATCCATGCTGGAGGCCCACCCTTTAATCGATTTCTGGCAGGACATGGTGAAGGGCTTGATCGTAAAAGACAGGATTTGTAGAGGGGTAGTTACCGGTATGGGTCTGGAGATAGAGGCAAGTGCCGTAGTGCTTACCAATGGTACTTTCCTCAATGGCCTGATCCATATTGGTGAAAAGCAATTGGGGGGAGGCAGGGCCGGAGAAAAGGCAGCTACCGGAATCACCGAACAGCTGGTTGAACTGGGTTTTGAAGCGGGAAGAATGAAAACCGGCACACCACCCAGAATTGACGGCAGGTCGCTGGATTATTCCAAGATGGAAATTCAGGATGGTGATGAAGAGATCGTTGGTTTTTCATATACAGATACACCCAAGCCATCGAGGCAGTTACCCTGCCATGTTACGTATACCAGTGACAGGGTTCATGAGATATTGCGTACAGGCTTTGATAAAAGTCCGATGTTTAGTGGTCGGATCCAGGGTCTGGGACCCAGGTATTGCCCCAGCATCGAAGATAAAATTGAAAGGTTTTCGGACCGCGAAAGACATCAGCTTTTTGTAGAACCTGAAGGCTGGGATACCTGCGAAATTTATGTCAATGGCTTTTCTTCGTCACTACCGGAAGATGTTCAATACAAGGCGCTAAAAATGGTGCCCGGCTTCGAAAACATGAAAATGTTCAGACCCGGGTATGCGATAGAATACGATTACTTCCCACCCACCCAGTTGGGCCTGAGCATGGAAACCCGATTGGTAAAGAACCTGTTTTTTGCAGGTCAGATCAATGGCACTACCGGATATGAGGAAGCAGCCTGCCAGGGTTTAATGGCGGGCATCAATGCCCATTTGGCGATCCGTGAACAGGAGCCTTTTATTTTAAAGAGGTCCGAAGCTTATATTGGAGTGCTCATCGACGATCTGGTGACCAAGGGCACTAAGGAACCTTATAGAATGTTTACATCGCGGGCAGAGTACCGTATTTTATTGAGACAAGACAATGCTGATTTGAGGCTCACGCCCCTGGCAGTGGCCTTGGGAATGCAAGGTATGGAAGAGAGGCGGCAGCGGGTTGAAGAAAAGAAAGGGCACGTGGCAGAGATCCAGAAATTTTTTGAGAACACCAGCATAGCTCCGGATCAAATCAACGATTATTTAAATTCAATGGGTTCTTCTCCCATTGTACAAAAGGTAAAACTTTCAAGCATCCTGCTAAGGCCCGGCATCAACATCAGCGCATTGGCGGAGGCAGTGGATTGGGTAAACGATTTCGTCAGCAAATACGACCGCGAAAGTTTGCTCCTCAGCGAAGTGGGCATGAAATATGAAGGGTACATTGAAAAGGAGCAGGAAATGGCGGAAAAGATAGAGCGACTCGAATCGGTGAGACTCAGCGATGATTTTGACTATCGTGCCTTGGTAGCGCTTTCAATGGAAGCCAGGGAAAAGTTGAGCACAGTCAGGCCCCGTACCATTGGACAAGCCAGCAGGATCAGCGGAGTATCACCCAGTGATATCTCTATACTTTTGGTTCACGTGAGAAACTAATTTGTTCTCAGAAAAAAGGATCCAATAAATAATCTGAAAGAAAGGAGCAATTATTGTTTTTGAATAACAATAGCCGTGCTGATTACGTCCCTTGCCTCAAGGAAACGATTTTTGTAATATCCCTGACTCAGGTTGTCGATGGTAATACCTTTGCTCGAAGCGGAATGGATAAAATAGACGATACC
>CALJKQ010000268.1 GCA_937973565.1 uncultured Saprospiraceae bacterium
TGTTCACATCGTCTGCTTCTGCGGTGAAGATGATCGGTGCATCTTTCGTTCCTTCCGCCAGGATTTTACCACCTCTGGCTATGATCAGGGCAGAGGGATTACCAACATCGGCTCTTGGGGTGAATTTAACAACAGTGCCTGCTTCTATTTCAAGAATGGCACCTTCCTCAACAAACACCAGTCCATCTAATAAATAAACGTTATTGCTTGTCCACTTAATTGTTTGTCCGGGTTGGATATCACTGTCAGTGATATTGATTACATTTTGCGCCGATACAAACGTCGTCATCAAAATGAATGCAAATAAATAAAGGTATCTATATATCATATTGGTTGATTTTATACTGTATTGTAAAAGTTTCGGCACAAAATTAGAGCGCCAGAGAAAAGTAAAGATTTAGCCAACGTTAAATCATTGTTATTTAAAACCGGCAAACAAAGATTTAGGTAAATTCTATGTTAATAAATTGTAACCTCTCCGGAAACAGAAAAAATAATGTGGCTTTAGGTAGAAAAGGGGTAAATATTGCAGCTTAATGAAGCGCGTGTCTTATTAACTAATTGATTTTAAGAAGAGTTGGTTTTTAATGTGTTTCTCGATCATATCCCTTATCAATTTCCAGTTTTCTTCTTTCTTCAACAGGGATTTTCCAAGATCATCGCATTTTCTCAATAAGATATAATTATTAAAGTCAGTTAGTTTGATAAACTGCTGCATTTCTTGTTTTGACATTTTCCCACCTTGAAATTCGAGCGTTTTTTTACTTGCTTCGGATAAATTGTCATAATATTCATCATCCAAAGAAATCAGGTATCGTTTAGCAGCCACGTGGTTTTCCACCAGGTTACATATTCTTTGAGAGAAGCCCATTTCCATTAAGAACCGCGCACCTTCCGATTCATGATTCATAATTCCATAACCCACCATGCCATTAGACAAATTTTCCTCCTCACAGAGGTGGCCAATATCGTGAACGAAAGCAGCTAAATGAATATCGGCATCATCAGAAAGCATCGTAGCGAGGTGAAGACACTGAAAAGCGTGCTGCGTTTGGGTAACTTCTTCACCAAAATACAATTCCTCTCCATGCCTTTGAAACAGATAGATTATTTTATCTGCTACATTTCTGCTATAGTTCATTTGCTCTCAATTGCTCTGACACAAAAGTGAGGAATCCATCTGAATGTATGTTAAAATATACTTTATCAGATCATTAACATTGGGTAAAGTCGCAGTGGTACTTAACACTTTGATAATGATAAAATAAATTAAAAATGCCATGATTGCCTCGCCAAAGCACAAACTTTGAGCAAAAATCATAAGATGATTAAAATGGTTGTATTTGACATGGCTGGAACAACCATCCATGAAAACAATGTTGTATATCACACACTGAAAAATACGCTGGATGAATTTGGATTTCCTTTAAGCATTGAAAAAGTACTATCCATAGCAGGCGGAAAAGAGAAAAAAACGGCCATTCTTGACTTAATAAAATCCACAGGAAGTAAACCTGTAACGGATAAAAAGCTGGAGACCATTTATGATCGTTTTATAGGTAATTTAAACCAATCCTATGATAAAATGGAAATTTCACCTGCGAGTGGCCTGGATAAAGTCTTTGAGTTTTTAAAAGAAAACAAGATTTCAATTGTACTCAATACAGGATACAATACATTTATCGCAAATAAATTACTCAAAAGAGTACAATTGAGCGAGATCCTTGATTTTGATTTATTGGTGACGGCAGATATGGTTAATAGAGCGAGACCTTACCCTGATATGATAAACTACGCGCTTGAGTTTTTTCAAATTCATGCCACCTCTTGCATCAAAGTGGGAGATTCAACGGTTGATATTCAGGAAGGCATTAATGCAGGGTGTCGTTATTCCATTGGTATTACTACAGGCGCACAAAATTTTTACGAATTATCTACCGTTGAACCAAGTTTTATCATAGATGAGCTCACCGAGTTGATCCCTATCATAAAAAGGGCCAATGAAGAATAGTAAATTTGAAGTGTCACTTCAACGCTGGTTGAGTGAATCAAAGATGGCTTTAGGTATTTGGACAGGATTATTTGCCTTTATTTCCTATTTTTCAATGTACATGATTCGTAAGCCATTTACAGCAGGCCAGTTTGAATCAGACTCAATTTGGGGCATAGATTTTAAGGTGGCAATTATAATTGCCCAGGTGATGGGATATGCATTATCAAAGTTTATAGGCATAAGGGTGATATCATCCATGACCCACCAAAAAAGAGTTTTGTACTTCACCCTATTGTTAAGTTTAGCAACGCTTTCTCTGGGCATGTTTATGGTTGTTCCATCTCCTTTCTCCATTATATGCTTTTTCTTTAATGGACTGCCTCTTGGAATGATCTGGGGTTTGGTTTTTTCCTATTTGGAAGGACGGAAAATCACAGAAATTCTAACGGCTATTCTGAGTACCAATTTCATTTTGAGTTCTGGCATAGCGAAAACCCTGGGTAGTCTCTTCCTTTTGAATGGAGTATCAGAAAAAGCTATGCCCTTTTTATGTGCCATCATTTTCTTGCCAATTGCCATCTTATGTTTTTACTTATTATCCCTGACGCCACCTGCAAGTAAAGAAGATAATTTACATAGAAAGGTTCGGACGCCTATGACAAAAACAAATCGCAGAACAATTTTCCAAATCCATGGTATAGCGATAATCTTATTCACCTTATCTTATATCGTGCTTACAGTCATTAGAGATATCAGAGACAATTTTGCAGTTGAAATCTGGAAAGAAATGAAAATACCTCACAACATTGGCATTTATACTTTGTCTGAGTTGCCTATAGCCTTGATTTTATTGATTGGTATTGCTCTGTTGTACAGGATTAAAAACAATTCAAATGCCCTGAAATTTATGAATGCAATCATGTTGTTGATGAGTTTAATATTGATGTTCTCTACTTTATTATTCGATATAGGCTCCATGCATGGTGTTATTTGGATGATTGTAACAGGGTCTGTACTTTTCATTCCGTATATCCTTTTTAATGGAATTTTATTTGACCGATACATCGCAACCTTTAAAGTTGAAGGTAATACCGGATATTTTATGTACGTTGTTGATGCCTTTGGTTATCTGGCAAGTGCACTCATACTGTTGTCTAAAAATCTTTGGATCAACTCTATGGAATGGCTGAATTTTTACATCCAAACCATTTATTATGGAGGTGCATTTTTAGGCATATTACTCATAATTCTCAATATATATATAATGGCGAGACTCAAAACAGAAGATACTCAAATAGCTTTAACTTAAAAATGAATAAAATGAACAGTGATATTATAATAGTTGGTGGAGGGATATTAGGATTGGCGCATGCCTATCATTTAATCGACAAAGGGATGAAAATAACGATGCTGGAAAAAAACAGCCCCCTCCAGGGAGCCAGTGTCAGGAATTTTGGTCAGATAGTACCATCCGGATTCTCCACAAAGTGGCAAAAATTTGGAATAAAATCAACTGAAATTTATCAAAAAATTCATGAAGAATATGGCCTTCATCTCAGACAAGAAGGTAGTTTATACATAGCATCTGATGATGATGAACTTCTGCTTTTACAAGAACTAAATCACATCAATAAACAAAACAACTATCCTTCCAGTTTGCTTTCCCCTGAGGATTGTATTGAACATTCTCCCCACATTAACAGCGCTTATGTAAAAGGAGGATTGCTATTCGAACAGGAATGGGTTGCGGATCCGGTAATGACATTACAAAATTTAACCCAATATCTCTCTGAAGTAAAAAAAATGGATTATAGACCCAGTTGCAGGGTTCTTGGCTATCAAAATAAAGGTAATGAAATACAACTTCTGACAAATCAGGGAGAGCTTTATTGCAAGAAATTAATTTTCTGTCCCGGAAATGATTTGGAATTCTATCCCATAGCATCTTCTTTATTCCATTCCATTCAATCCGTAAAGCTGCAAATGATTGAACTCAGGCCTGAAAAACGAGCCCATTTAAAGGGTTCTCTGTTAACCGGCAGGACCATCAGAAGGTATGAATCAATTCAGGAATGTCCTTCTTATCAGGGCATCATCCAAAAACAAAGGACCGACGATGATCTTTCGAAATATGGCATACACCTGTTGTTTAAAGAAACGGCAGAAGGGAATCTGATTGTCGGTGATTCCCACGAATACGCTCTTTATCCTGAAAAAGACAGGCTTTACCCCTATTTAACCAATAATTCGATCAACCAGCTCATTCTTGAAGAAATGAAAAAGATAATGTGTATAGAAAATTATTCCATTGTGAAAACATGGAATGGAATGTATACACAATGTATTGATGAAGATATTCTGCAAATGAAATTAGATGAAAATATCCATATGATTAGTGCCATTGGAGGTAAAGGAATGACTGCAAGCCTGGGTTGGGCTGGAGAAAATGTTGATCAAATTCTAGCTCAATAATACAGTAAAAAAGGAAATCAAATATACTGCCGGTTTAATAGCCATAAAATCAATGTCAAAATGTCGTTAACCCCTATCTGATCACAACCTTTTTCGTATTCAAGAGCTTCCCAAGTCCATCGTAAAAGGAGATAAAATACAAGCCCTTTGGTTTGTCTGAGACCTTCCAGGTGGTTATTTTATCGGCAATGGTCTGACTGAAAATTGTGACTCCGGCTTCATTGGTAAGCACTGCCTGTATGTCTTTTAAGGGTTCAGCTTCTCCTATGTCGATGTACAACAACGCTCCTGCCGGATTGGGGTAACACCTGATATCAAAAGCTGTCGCCGGCTCGTTGTTGAACGACAACAACACATTGATGATTAAGGTATCTTCTACTGCAATATAAGATGTATCAGAAATCTGTGTATAGATCGTGTCGTTGATAAATGTGTATAAAGTATCTGTGATGGTGGTTGTAACTGAATCTGTGACAATAACAAAGCAGGTGTCGGTACACATGCCCTGGTAATGAATATCGCTGCACAACACCGAAACACAGCCGTTGGCATCTATTACCTGTACACATATAGATTTTGGATAATTGAGGGTATCCGAAGTCGCTTCATCCAGGTTGAAAGCATCATTATTAAACAACAGTGTTGTCGGACCTCCGGCTATACCGGGAGTCGGTAGCCAATTGTAAATATAATTGGACGAGCTTTGGTCTACGTAAGCAACCATCGAAGGTAGAGGGTCATCGCTACCGTTGTAGCAAAATGAATACACTTTGGGGAATATCACACCCTTGGGATTGGGAATAACTGTGATCGTAACGGTGACGGTAGCGGAACCGGTATTACCCTGATCGTCTGTAACTATTACAGTATAGGTAGTGGTTACTTCAGGACAAACCGTGCGGCTGGGTGCATTCATCCCGTCGTCCCATAAAAAAGTATAATTGGATCCTGCACCACCGCTCACTGAAGGAGATACGGTGATACATGTGCCTTTGCAAACAGTAGCATCCGGTATTTCTACTAAAATGGAATCCACAGAACAATCTATACCTGCATTAAAAACAAAAGGGATGGATTGCCCGCAAGCATTGTTGGCCCAGCATCCGGTCTCTCCATCCGCAGTTACCACCAGTGTTAAATTAAGGTTTTGAAATTCACAATCAAACAGTTCTCCGGCATCTTTGACTTTCAGTTCAATACAAAACGTAAGTGATTGAATGCCATTGCAGGAAGCAGGCATGCCCCACATATTATCCGGATCTCCATCGTTGGCACAGCCATTGGATCCATTGGAGACAACCCACCAAGCTCCAGGCAGAGTGGTTCCTGCCGTTAAACCGGCATTGGCACCCCCGTATACCATCGTTTTTCGACCATCAACAGTAGCAATAGAATAAATGCTTGAGTTAAAATTGTAGTCAACCTGTCCTTCATCCAGCCAAAACCAGTTAGATCCGGGACCTTGTATATTGAGAT
>CALJKQ010000269.1 GCA_937973565.1 uncultured Saprospiraceae bacterium
ATTGTGTTTCCTGGATTGGGTGTCCCAGAACAGTTACTGGTTACTTCAGTAAGGGAAATATTGTCAAAATTCAAATAATAATCTCCGCTTGCCCATGTTGCATTAAATCGAATGTACAAAGATCCGGCACCCGGGGTAAACGTATAAGATTTATTTGCACAGTTACCGGAAACCACATGGTTGTTTTGATCAATTGTAGCAATGTTGGTCCAGGGACCTGAGGAAGTTTGTCCATACTGAACAACAAAATTGCCCCAATTTCCTGTAGTCCCTGTCGTATTAGCACTCCAATTGGCAACTTTATAATCAAATGAGATGGTGATTGTTCCTCCAAGTGATGTACCGATTAAAGGAGACACCATAGCACCTTGCGAAGCTGAACCGTAAATATTCTTTCTCATTGCCCCACCCGAGCCCCCACAAGCGGATGATCCGGTAAACCTGGTAAAAGTGGTATAACTACCGTTGTTCACTTCAAAATTTTGAAGATAATTTATTTGGCCAAAAGCAGAGTTGACTACAAATAAAGCAACTACTAAGAAAATAAGTTGTCGAATTTTTTTCATCATGTTGTTGATTTGTTTGGTTGAATGTTTGTAATAGACCGTCAATTGCGGTTTTGTCTTTTTTCTTATTTTTTCAACCTTAGATTTATTGCCATGCGGCAAAACGACCAAATCTACAAAGAAAAATTCAAAAGTTGGGTTGATTTGCGATTTTTTTAATCGAAATTTAATTTGGCCACTGCATTAAAATTTTACCAAAATTAACTTATCCAAAAGAAAATACATATAAAATAAAATTATATTTATCAAACAGAGAGGATCTCCATAATAAATATGGAAAACAGAGAAAAGTCACGTTGAATGCCAAATAATATTCGTTTAAACAGCTCTGTGTTTCTTTCCTCCCTTCATCGTTTTAGCTACCAGCGAATCTGCCCATTTATCGGGCAGCCATTTTGAAACGACTTTGAAAAGAAATTTTTTAGGGTGAATAAGGTATCGGGTTGCGGGGTCTTCACTTTCCAGGGCTGCCTGCACAGATTTGAGAACTTCCTCTACCGATAAGCCGCTGCGTTCTGCATTTTCGATGATCTTATCGGCATTTTTAAGCATGGCGCCATAACGGGTGCCGAAAAAACGATCCAGGGTACCCTTGCTTTTACTCCAAATGGGTGTTTTGATAGGCCCCGGCTCAATGGCAGAAACCTTGATACCAAAGGGCTGCAATTCCCTCCTGTAAACATCGGTCATGCTTTCCAGTGCGTGTTTGGATATGCAATAAGCACCTGTAAAAGGTGAACTGAATAAACCTGAAACGGAGCTGATATTAACAATCCTGGAGCCTTCTGCCATCAATGGCAACAGGGCATTGGTAATTCTTCTCACTGCCAATACATTGACATCGATCACCTTTTCAAATTCTTCATCCGGTAAACATTCCATGGGTCCAGCAATGGCAATTCCGGCGTTGTTGATGAGTGCATACAAGGGCTCATTGCCCAAAGAACGCTGTATTGTTTCTACCAACTTTGAAGTGGCTGACCTGTCTGTAACATCCATAACAACGTAAGAAAATCGTTCATGGGATTTCAAATAATCAGCATCAGATTCTTTCCTGACCGTGCCCACTACATGGTAGCCGGTTTTCAGAAAATGTTCTGCCAGTCCTGCTCCAATGCCGGTAGAAATGCCGGTGATAACAATGGTCTTATTCACTCTTATTTTCCTTTAAACTGGGCCTTTCTCTTTTCTACAAAGGCGGCAGCACCCTCTCTGGCATCTTCTGTTACGATGCACTTTCCAAATAATTGATGTTCCAGGGTATAACCTTGTTTACTGTCATCATTGGCATTTACGCACTGAAGCATATAGTCAACGGCAATCGGCGCTTTTTCCGCAATTTTCAGCAAGAGATTTTTGGCAGCTTCCACCTCCGTGCCGGCTTCACATACGCGGTTGACCAGTCCCAGACGCAGGGCTTCCTCTGCATTGATCATGTCGGCCGTCAACAATAATTCAATGGCTTTGGGTTTGCCAATGTATTGAACCAGTCTTTGGGTGCCACCATAGCCTGGGATGAGTCCCAGATTGATTTCCGGTTGACCAAACCTGGCTTTTTCTCCTGCAATTCGCATGTGACAAGCCATGGCCAATTCACAGCCTCCACCTAAGGCAAATCCATTGACCGCTGCTACAACAGGGGCATGAAAATGCTCTATCAGAAAATATACATCCTGTCCCTTTTTAGAGAGGGCAGCTCCTTCTTCTTCAGAAAGGGATGAGAATTCTTTGATGTCTGCTCCTGCTGCAAATGCTTTTTCTCCTGAACCGGTAATGATTACACCGCGGAGGGATCTGTCATTGGCATGATCTGCAAAAAAGACCCGCAGGCCTTCCATGACCTCTTTATTGATGGCATTGAGGGCTTCCGGACGCTCAATGGTCAACAAGGCAATACCCTCTTCTATTTTTACTGAAACCATAAAAATTTCTTTTAAACCGTCTGTTGTGTTTCCTTGATCTTAATGCCTTCTGTAAAATCCGTTTCTGCATCTCTTGTAACCTGAATGCCTCCTTTGTTGTCGCGAATGGTTCTTGAAAACAGCGACAATTCGGGATCGGTAAGGAACTTCCAAACCAGCTTTGACCATGAAGTGTGGTAAACCAGATTTTCGTAATATTCAGGTGCAATGGCTTTGATCTCAGGCAGCTTGTTCCATGGCACATAGGCAAAATCGTGGTGTTCATTGTGATATCCCACATTAAAGGCCAGCTTGTTCAATGGCCCGTAATAACTGTAGGTTTCCTGTGGGGCAGCTACCAGGTAATGTTCCTGAATCCACCTGCCTCCCAGCGGATGGAGACCGACAGAAAAGAAGAAAGATGCTACCAAATACAACAATGCCTTGTATCCAAAAAAGTAAAACAACAACGCATCAACCGCCAATACAACAACCAGGTCTATCCACATCCACAAGCTATTGAACTCCACTTCCTTGAGTCTTGGTGGGCGGGTAAGCTGGAATAGTGGGAAAAATAACAACCAGATGGATTTTCCTATAAAGCTATTGCCAATCAGTTTGGCTTCCCAAACGCTGGGAATATCCGCATCGATCTCATAATTGCCCTGAAAGGCGTGGTGTTTGAGGTGATATTTTCTAAACTGCACAGAACTTGGAAAGGCATTGGGCAGATCGCATAAAATGCCAGCCCATAGATTGGCTATTCTGGATTGAAACACCATATTATGGGCGCATTCGTGGATCAGGGTAAACAATGCGTGGTTGGCAAAAGCACCTACCGCGTATGCCAACAAAAGGATCCAATACCAGGCCAGAGAAGCAGAAAACCATGCCAACACCAATTGTAAGGTTACAATGGCTACAATAAATGCAAAGGTCATGGGATTCCTTCCCATCAGTTTTTTTATCTGGGGGTATTTTTGAATAATTTCACGGGTACGTCCGATGTGTGGCTCCGCCTCAGGGCTAACCAAAAATTCTTTCATGATGAGTGATTCTTTAAGTTCGGCCAAAGATAAGGCAAAGCAAACAATTCACCCCATTATGTTTTGTGTTCTTTGTCAGCTCAAATATTGACTTTGCTGTCATCCCTGAATACCGAATA
Source organism: uncultured Saprospiraceae bacterium (assembly GCA_937973565.1). Taxonomy (GTDB): domain Bacteria; phylum Bacteroidota; class Bacteroidia; order Chitinophagales; family Saprospiraceae; genus JADKBO01. The sequence continues at coordinate 3,633 of CALJKQ010000269.1, forward strand.
TCCGGCGAGGAGGGTAAGCAAAAGAATGCCAATGGAAAAGAAGCCGAGCACAGAGTAATGATCCAGTTTGCCATCGGGGTTTTTAACCACAACCCAGCCGGCTACGAGAGATGCCATACCCGTCCCCAGTTGCTGCATAAAAGAATTGAAACTTTGAAAACTACCCCTGAATTTTGGGGATACCACGTTGCTTATCAAGGTAGAAGCTGTAACGCCTCTGCCAGTAGCCACCGTAAACCAGATGCAAAACACCAAAACCACCCAGGCAATGTGGACCTGAGGCAAATGTGTGATTAGCACCACCAAGGGCAAGCTGGCCAAGAGGCAAATGATATAGGTCTTCCATTTGCCATACTTGTCGGAAAGAGCACCTATAATCCTGGCTGAAAAAAAGGCACAAATGCCACCAAACAGATAGACCATAGGAGTAAGCCTTTTATCAAACCCCATATTAAACTCCAGGTAGGGGTTAATGAATGGGATAATCATAAAATGTCCCATGAACATAAGTCCTGAAAACAACAAGGCCAACCTTTGTTTTGGGTCTTTTAATACATCGAACATAACTTGTCCGGAAGATGCTTCTCTGGCTTCTGCAATGTGGTCCGACATGGAAGGAATATCGCGATGAAGAAACGGCAGGAGGGCGAGGCCCAAGATAGCAACGAGGATAAAAGGTGCATGCCATGAAATCAGATTGGCCAAAAGCAATGCAAAAGGAACACCAATGGTCGACGCTACTGCAAAAGCAGCCATTACCCTACCCATAGCGGTCCCCCTTCTTTCAAAAGGAATGAGATCGGCAATGATGGATATTACCTGAGCTGCCAGCAGTCCGCCAAATACACCTGCTGTGACTCTGGCCAATAGAAGGTATTCGTAGCCGGGTGCCAGACCACAGGCCAGTGTACCCAACAAAAAACCTGCGTAAGCCCTGATGAGTATTTTTTTGCGATCAAACCTGTTGGCATAAAAAGCAGCTAAAAAACTTGAAGTACCGGCGCTGAATGCATAGGCACTCACGAGAATGGTAAACTGGGAGGCTGATAATGAAAATGAGGGTATCAGGTAATTGCCCAGTGGCATCATAATCATGAAATCCAGGATGTGCGTAAAATTGATGGCTGCCAATAAAAACAGCACCCTGGATTCCACAATCTTCATAAGTTGTTAATTGATGATTTTTTTCTTTAATGCTTCATACTCTTCTTCAGAAATCAAGCCTTTTTCTTTCAGATCTGCCAGTTCCTTAATTTTATCCACAAGTGAGGAAGCGGATGCATTGTGCTGCACTTTTTCCTGTTGTTTTTGCAGATCCTTGGCGATTTCCTTTCCTTTTTCAAATTTTTCGTCGTAGTACTTTTTGAAACGGGCAGGATCAAAATCCAACATGGTACCACCGGTTTCAAAGTGTTTTCTAAATGCTTCACCCAGGGCATAACTGGTAGCTCCGGAAAGTACTGCCATGGTGACGCCTCCCAGTACAGACCCAACACCAGGAATAAATTTTACCGCTCTGGCACCTAATCTGGCTAACCCAGTACCCGTTAATGCTGTTATTCTGGCTTTTCCTTCGGTTTGTTTGAAATCGATATCGTATAATGTGGCCAGCTGACGTATCATGTCCAATTGGATGGCACTGACGGCAAACATGTCTACTACAGGTACAGGGATCAAGCCGGCTCCCATCGACCAAATCATATGATTTTTGATGATGGAGGCTGCTTCTTCGCTTCTGTTTTTCTTAACCGGATCACTCATAATTCTATGTTTTTTATTAATAAGAATACAAAAGTGACATCAATCGTTCGAAGTAAACGAATAATTTCGATCAACCTGCCAAAATATACGATGGTTTAGATAACTTCTTCCAACCAGTGGAAGGTATCCGGCAAATCCTGCGTCCTGATTTTATTGATGGTGTCCTTGATCATAGGAGCAATGGTAAAGGAAGCAGGATCGAGTTCTATCTTCGCATCTTTATACCCTATCATACATACAGGACTTACTACAGCCGCTGTACCCGTGCCAAATACTTCCTGCAAAGTGCCATTTTGGCTTGCAAGTACCACCTCATCAATGTTTATGGGACGCTCAACCACTGTCATGCCCTTGCTTTTCAGCAATTCAATGGTACATGCTCTTGTAATGCCCTTTAGGATAGGGCCATCTGTGGCAGGAGTGAGTACTTCATTGTTGATCACAAAAAAGATATTCATGGTGCCAACTTCCTGCACAAACTTGTGGTGAATGGCGTCCAACCACATGATCTGGTCGTATCCTTCTTCTTTGGCAATTTTGGCGGGCAGCAAAGAGGCCGCATAATTACCGGCTGTTTTGGCTTCCCCAACACCACCTACAACTGCCCTGACATAGAATTCGTCGGCTTTCAGTTTTACAGGCTGGTTATAATAGGGGCCAACCGGCAGGCACATGATGATAAACTTGTAAGTATCTGATTGTCTAACCCCAATGGATTCATCGGTGGCATACATCAATGGTCTGATGTACAGCGCACTTCCTTCCTGTGGTGGGATCCAGGCTACATCCAGGGCAACCAATTTGCGTAAGCCATCTAGAAACAAGTCTGCAGGAATTTCCGGCATACACATTCGTCGTGCTGATTCATTAAGACGTACAGCGTGCTGTTCAGGTCTGAAAAGAAGCGCGTTGCCTGATTTACTTTTGGAAGCCTTCATACCTTCGAAAATAGCCTGGCCATAGTGCCATGCCAGATTTCCCGGGTGGGTAGGAATGAAATCCAAAGGGACAATCTCTGCATTCATCCATTGGCCATCTTTGTAATCTGCCACAAACATGTGGTCAGTAAAGATCTTTCCAAAAGGAATGTTGTTGAAGTCTAGAGAATCGATTCTGGAATTGGCGGTTCTGGTAATTTTTATGTCCTGATGCATGCCAATGAGGTTTAGGAATTAACTAACTTTGTTGCTCCCCTGAAGCAAACGATGTTTGGTCAAAGGGACTTCGCAAAGGTAAAAGGTAAATTTTATATTTTTAAAATTATTTTTTCGAAATTTTATTATTTTAAATGGGTTTTAACCATACATTGTTCTAAATAAAAATGGCCGATCTTTATTTCGATATTAAACAGAAAGCAGAAGAAAATAATGCTGCTCTCAAAAAGTACTTATTGTTGGTTCCAAAAGAAGAGGATTCGCCAGGTAGTGTGACTTTGATAAAGGCCATTATTTCTGCCTTAAAGCTGGATTTGGACCGTGATTTTGACTTAATTTTCATTCCTTTCGGGGGAGTATCCATGGGTCGGAAATTGAGCAACTATAAGAAAGTACTTATTTTGGGGTGTGATGCTGAACAGCTCGATCTTCAATTGGAAGTCAAAAAATATAAAATTTTGTACCCGGAAGGCCAGGAACTTTTATTTGCAGACCTTCCTTCTGCTCTCAGCGGAGATACGGCCAAAAAAGGTCAGCTATGGAAATGTTTGCAGCTTATGTTTGAATTGATCAAAGCCTGATGCATAATCTGATATTGGCTTCTCGCAACAAAGGCAAAATTGCTGAATGTCAATTTTTGCTTGCTTCCTCCCACTACCAAGTGATTGGGATGGAAGAAGCCGGATTTGCCGATGACATTGAAGAGACGGGCAGCACCTTAATGGAAAATGCGCTTATCAAGGCCCGATATATTCATGAAAAAACCAATGACGCTGTGCTGGCCGAAGACTCGGGATTGTTTGTTGATGCTCTGGAAGGCGCTCCCGGCGTATATTCAGCCCGTTATGCAGGAAACCATGGAGATGACAAAGCCAACTGGCAATTGCTCTTGAAAAACATGGAAGGAATAAGTCAGCGCAATGCCAGATTTGAAACTTGTCTGTGCTATATTGATGCCCAAGGAAATGAACACTTTTTTACCGGTGTATTGGAAGGAAAAATTGCCTACGAGGCTTCCGGATCCTTTGGCTTTGGGTATGACCCCATATTCATTCCGGAGGGATATGAGGTAAGCAATGCCTGTCTGGAGCCGGCTGTGAAAAACAGCATGAGTCACAGGGCGGAGGCGATTTCGAAATGGGTAGGGTTTATGTTGGAGGGGTAGCCGTATTGGGACTTGTGTAATCGGACACGCGACTTGCGTATTTCGAGACGCGCAATCGGAGACGCGACATGCGTTATCGGACACGCGACATGCGTTATCGGACACGCGACATGTGTTATCGGACTTGTGACATGCGTTATCGGACACGCGACTTGCGTTATCGGACGCGCGACATGCGTTATCGGACTTGCGACTTGCGTTATCGGACGCGCGACATGCGTTATCGGACACGCAACTTGCGTTATCGGAGACGCGACTTGCGTTATCGGACGCGCGACATGCGTTATCGGACGCGCGACATGC
>CALJKQ010000270.1 GCA_937973565.1 uncultured Saprospiraceae bacterium
ATGCCATTTCTACTTAGCAATCAATTGAAATTGAATTTCAAGCTACCGATTGCAATATTGACAATTATTATCGAAATTCAAGTGAGCTATATCATTTGACAAGGAAAGTAATAAATTATCAATTATTGGATATCAATGGAAGAATTATAATTACCTCCCCTGAAGAAATAGAGATTTCAACATTACAATTACCCTTTGGGCTATATATTTTATCTAAAAGGTATGATGATGGTTCTGTTAAAGGCAAGGTAGTTGTAAAATTATGAAACCGGGAATTGTCATATTAATATTTCTGATGTTTTTTTTGAGTATGAAAGCACAAAACAAATATGATTACACTTGGATTGTAGGAGAAGATTTGAGTTTGGCCAGTCCCGGTACTGAGGCTTCTTTGATTGATTTTAATATTGTGCCTCCCTTACTGACGTTTCAGGGTACTTCATCCCCGCAGTCTTTACTTGCCTTGGGGGAAATATGTGACAAGGAAACAGGCAGGCTATTGTTTTATTCGAATGGTTGCGTGGTTTTTGACAGTACTCATCAAATCATGGCAAATGGAGATAGTATTAATTTTGGGATATATTGGAAAAATTTCTGCATTGGAGATAGGTATCTTTATTACCCTAATTTATTTAGTGTTTTAGCTTTACCTAATTTTTATAAAAGTGATGAATACTATTTAATTCACCAGCTTGAGGCAAGAGATTTGGAAAAAATTATACATAAGCCACTCTTGTACTCATTAATTAGATTTGATCAAGATAATCCTAATGGTATTGTAATCAAAAAAAACTTACCTTTTTATAATGAAGATACAGCAGCCGGGTTTTTCACCGCCATAAAACACACCAATAAAAAAGATTGGTGGATCATGCACCTGGAAGCAAGGAGTAATAAGTATTTAAAGTTTTTATTAGACAGCACCGGCATTCACCTTCATGATAGTCAGATCATAGGAGACAGCATCAAAGGCCATCATGCACAGTCGCAATTTAGCCCGGATGGTAAAATGTATGCATGGTTCAACAAAGAAACGGGTTTACATTTGTTTGACTTTGATCGCAGTACCGGAGCATTGAGCAATTACCGGAGTCTCACCATTGAGCAGCAACCATCCATTGGTGGACTTTGTTTTTCACCCAATAGCCGGTTTTTGTATGTCTTTGATATCACCAGTGCCTATCAAATTGATTTATGGGCACCTGACCTGAAGGAGGCTTATGTAAAGGTAGGCAGCTACAATACGGGAGCAGATGGCACTGCTTACAAGGACATGATGTTTGGTATGCTGGGCCCCAATTGTAAGATCTATATTTCATCAAAATTGGGCTCAGGCCATTTTAGCACCATAGAATCGCCCGATGAGAAGGGTCCTGCCTGTAATTTTCAAGCCCTGGGTCTAAAATTGATCTACAGCTCGGGAGCAGGAGGTGTACCCAACCTACCCCACTACCGGGTGGATGAACCCTATCCTTGTGATCGCACCCTGGGCAATGTATGGCAGCTTCCTGAAATCATTACCCTGTCAATATCACCCAATCCGGTATCCGATCAATTTGTTATTACCATCCCTGCCAAAGGGTTGTTGTCCATCTACGATATCTCTGGTAAAACGGTGTATCAGCGCATGGAAGCAGGAAATGACGAACGTACGATTGATGTGTCGTCCTTAGCTCCCGGCCGCTATGTCGTGGTATTTGAAGAGAAGCATAGGGTGTATAGGGGGGAGTTTGTAAGGATGTAATGATTGTGAATTTACCGATTATGAATTTACTGATGTGCGGATGTACTGATGTGCGGATGTACTGATGTGCGGATGTACTGATGTGTGGATGTACTGATGTGCGGATTATGGATGTACGGATTATGAATTTACTGATGTAACGATGGGCGGATTATTGATTTACTGATGTGTGGAATATGATTTTACTGATGTACTGAGTATGAATTTATCGATTTACCGGTATGTCAATTTACCACGTATTAATTTACAGTTTCACCAAAGGAGTCGAAATTTGGTAATGCAAAAATTAGGGTTTGGAATTGTTCTTACTGGTAGAAATAATTTTGCCTAGGATCCTTAGAATGGTTTCAAGATCATTGGGAAGTTTGCCGGGGTCGGGTAAATGCAGGCTCCTTTGGCATAGCTCAAGCCAATACGCAGTCTCTTCTGCTTCTTTTTTTGCTAAAACCATTTTGTAAGTAAAATCTTTCATCGAATAGGGGTTTTGTGATTCTCTGACATTAGCCCCAATAGATGTAGATGCTCGCTCGAGTTGGTCAGCTATACTAAATTTCCTTTTCTTGATAAGGCCTTCACAATAATCAATGATGTCTAGCGAAAACTGGGTCGTTTTCTCAACGATAAGATTCTTTTCCATAGCTTAATTTTTCACATAACAAATAAGCTTAGAAATAAGTTCACTATATGCTGGGATATTTTACCAGTGGGTGGGTGTGCGGATTATGGATGTACTGATGTGCGGATGTATGGATGTACTGATGTGCGGATGTATGGATGTACTGATGGGTGGGTGTGTGGATTATGGATGTACTGATGTACTGATGTACTGATGTGTGGATGTACTGATGTACTGATGTATGGATGTACTGATGTGCGGATGTACTGATGTACTGATGTGCGGATTATGGATTTACTGATGTACCTATATTTTAATTTTTAGATATTCAATAACTGATGCTCCGTCCTCCGATGCTCTGTGCCCTGATGCTCCGCCAACGGTAGCCTGGCAAAAAGGATTGGACACCGGGGAAGATATGTATAAGATTTGTGGTGCCGGGGGTGGGGGGTATTTTATTAGGTTTTAGAAATCGGGGTCATACATAACACCCGATCCCTAAATCCTAACCCTTTTATCAAGGTTTTACTTCTGTATCCTTTTCCACTTCGTAACCAAAGATATCTTTGAGGGTCAGTGGTACTACCTTGCCGTATTTGGCGAGTTCTGTCATTGAAATTTTGTCTTTGGAACCCATCACTTTGATGTTCCAGGCCTTGCCTTTCATGTAGTCGTTGTGAAACTGTTTGATATCGCCCAGGCTGATGTTGTCAACGCCCTCATAAATGTCTTTGCGTACATCGTAGTCGAGGCCGAGTCTGAGGGCATTCTGGTAGTTGAAGAGGATACCGGTCTTGGTAATCCTGCGTGTTTCAAAGTTTTGTTTGATGGACTTCTTACCTATTTCCCAGTTTTTTTCAGATTCGGGTAGGGTAGTAAGCAGGTCGTTTACGGCTTTGAAAGCATCACCCAGTTTGTCGGCTTGAGTGCCTACGTAAAAGCCGGCTTCAAAGGGATCTTCTTTTTTGGATGGTCTGGCAAAATAGCTGTAGGTCGAATAAGCCAGTGCCTTGGATTCACGGATCTCCTGGAAAACTACGGAGCCCATACCACCGCCGTAGTATTCGTTAAACGCGCTTACCATCGGCAACAACTTGGCGTCAAAGGCTTTGTCGTTGCGCATCAACTGAATTTCTGCCTGTACCATATCGTAGTCGATAAAGTAGATGGTATTTTCATTGGCTCCCAAACGATCGTATTTGACCGGTGCAGGATAATCTTTCAACATAACCGGCAGCTTGTGTTTTTTCTTGAACAGGCTGGCTACATCTTCGGTTTTTCTCGGACCGTAATAGTAAACTTTGTGTTTATAAGAGGGCAGGCTTTTGATGATAGACACCATTTCCTCTGCTTTCAAAGCCCTGAGCTCATCGTTGCTCAATACCTGGTTGAAAGGGTTTTTTGCTCCATAGGTAGCATAGTAGTCAAGGGCTTCATTGAAGATTCTGCCTTTGTTGATGGTGGCATCGTTTCTTCCCTTGATGGTGCTTTTCACCAGGTTGTCGAGTGCGTTCTGATCCGGCTTGGCGTCGTTGATCAGGGATTCAATGATGTCAACGGCTGCTTCAAAGTTTTCGTCGAGTCCATTGAAGCTGATGTACACCTGGTCTTCGCTTGCTGAAACGCTAAAGTTCACGGCCAGTTTGTACAATTCCTTGTTGATTTGTTCATTGGTTTTGGTACTCGTACCCAGGTAGTTGAGGTAGTCAAAAGCAATGGGTAATTTTTTATTGTTGAGGCTGCCCATATCGAGCACATAGTACGCCTGGAATAGTCCATTGGTTTTGTTGGGTACGGCCCAAAGGGGTACGTCTTTGTGAACACTGCTGAAGTTGATGTCCTTTTTGTAGTCCAAAAATACCGGGGTAAGCGGTGGATTGGAAGTCTCAACGATGCTTTTCAGAAAAGCGGATTGCGATTCTCTGTTTACTTCCACAGGGGTAATGGTAGGCTTCTCAACTTTCTGGATGGTAGAGTCTACTCCGGTGAGTTTGTAGACCACGGTGTAGTTGTTGCCAAACCATTTTTGGGCAAACTTCATCACATCGTTTTTAGTAATCTTACTCATGCGGTCGATGTTTCTAAGGTGGGCTTCCCAACTTTTATCGGTTGCAAAAAGGTCGTTGATCACAAAGGCCATGTTCATGATGTTTTCCTGCTCCCGTACACGCTGTACTTTGAGGTTGTTGATGGTGGCAATGATGAGGTCTTCATCAAAGTTGCCATCTTTCAAATCGGTAATCTGCTGGAGGATGAGGTCTTTTACATTTTGCAAGGTCTGGTTTTGCAGTGGATTGCCACCAAAGTACATGATGCCATAGTCTTTCAGCAAATATGAAAAGCCATAGGCGTCCAAAACTTTTTGTTTTTTCACCAGGTTTTTGTCGATCAGACCACTTTTGCCGTTGTACATGATGGAACTCACCAGATCGGCAATCACCGCTTCGGGGTGGTTTTGATCCGGCATTACAAAACCGATGGCAACGCTTTCTTCATCCGGACTTTTAACGGTGATTTCTTCTACTTCATTTCTGGGATCCTCGTTGTCATAACGGAATGGCGGCAGTTTTTTGGGTTTCCAGTCGCCGAGGTACTTGTCCACCATGGCTATCGTCTTATCGGGATCGAGGTCGCCGGTAAGGATGAGGCACATGTTGTTGGGTACGTAGTATTGGTTGTAATAGTTCCTGATTTCGATCAGTGAAGGGTTCTTCAGGTGCTCTACGGTTCCAATCGTAGTCTGGGTGCCGTAAGGGTGTTTTTTGAAAAGCGAAGCAAACATGGCTTCAAATACCTTATTACCACCATTGTCAAGTGAAATGTTTTTTTCTTCATACACCGCTTCCAATTCGGTATGGAACAATCGCAGCACCGGATTGCGGAAACGTTCATCCTGAATGGCCAAAAATTTTTCCAGGTTATTGGAAGGGATGTTTTCCATATAGGTGGTATTCTCAAATGACGTAAAGGCATTGGTCATGTTGGAACCAATGTTGGTCATCATCTTGTCGTACTCATTGGCAATGGCATACTTGGCTGCCACTCCTGAAATGGAGTCGATCGCATGGTAGATCATCTTCCTTTCGGCATCGTCTTTGGATTTGTTGTACTTTTCATATAGTGCTTCGATTTTGTCGAGTTCTACTTTTTCTTTGGCATAATCCAGTGAGCCATACTTATCGGTTCCTTTAAACAACATGTGTTCCAGGTAGTGGGCAAGTCCTGTATTGTTGGAAGGGTCATTTTTGCTGCCCGCCTTTGTGGTGAGCAGGCTCATGATTCTGGGTTCTGCATGGTTTTCGGTGAGGTACACTGTAAGGCCATTGCCCAAGGTATAAATGCGCGTATGGGTTGGGTCGTTGGTGACATACTGGAAGGGGTATTTCCCCATCGAATCCCATTTGGTTTCAAAGCTGTTCTGAGCTTGTAGGGTGTAAAAAACGATCGCAAAAGCAAGGCATAAAAAGGGTTTTATTCTCATGTTGGTTGTGTTAGTTAGGTAAAGTTACATTTTTTTTTGGCTACGAAGGTATCGGCTCGCCGCTCACCGCTCATCTACCTGGCTAACGCCAGTTAGACAGGCCGCTCACCGCTGACGGCTTCCCGGGCAGCGGTTGTCGGACATCGGTCGACGGACATCGGTTGTCGGATAGCGATTGCCGGACATCGGTCGACGGACATCGGTTGTCGGATAGCGGTCGACGGACATCGGTTGCCGGACAGCGGTTGCCGGAGCATCGGGTAACGGAGCATCGGGTGACGGAGTCTCTACACCGGTGAACCGGCATTGGGACAGGCATTGGGAGTCGGAGCCCATGCACGGCTTCGCTGGTATAGGAATGGGAGATGGATCGGTTCCTATGGAGGGGGTTGTGGGGTTTTGTCATCTTTTTTGCGAGATGTTGCACATCCGGCAAAAATGCCGCCAAAACAGGTTGTGCCTTGTTCCCCACCCACGGCTGCGCCGTGGGTTATTCATGTTAAGCGCCTACAGCGCTTGAGGGAGATGTTGTTTAAAGGGATAGTGCTTAGTTCCTCGCCTTCGGCGCTTAGGAGAATATTGGTGGAAGGGATGGTGCTACTTCTGTAAAACCAACGAAAGACTATTGGTTGTAGGGATTGGATACCGGATGCTCCGATGCTCGGATGCTCCGATGCTCCGCAACCGGATCAACACATAATTAAATTTTTTATATACGTTTTATTTATATACATTTGCTGCTGAATCCATTGAACAAAGCCTAAACCAACTATCATAGCAAAGTTTTCAGGACACGGCAAATTGATGCTCACGGGGGAATATGCAGTCCTCGATGGTGCCCTGGCACTAGCGCTTCCTACCAAGAAAGGACAGAAAATGACAGTGAAGGCGCATCGGGGGACCGACCTGGTGTGGCAGAGTTACGATCATGAAGGCAAGGTTTGGTTTGAATCAGAAATTTCCATCTACGATTTTTCGGCGGTGAAAACGACCGACCAGGAGGTGAGTGATAAGCTCAAAAAATACCTGAAAAATGCGGTCAGACTCAATTGTGAATTCCTTGATAAATGGAATGCTTATAAAATTGAGACTTTTTTGGAGTTTCCGCGCGATTGGGGGCTGGGCTCATCTTCAACGCTCATCCATTTGATTGCGGAATGGGCAGAAATAATGCCGCTGGAGTTGTACCTCAAATGCGAGAATGGCTCAGGTTATGATGTGGCTTGCGCGGGTGCTAAGGGACCTATAGAATTTATCAATAGCCCTGAAGAGGTGTCTTATACGCCGGTTGACTTTAAACCTTCTTTTGCTGACCAATTGTTTTTTGTTCATCTGGGAGCCAAGCAAAGCAGCGACGACGGCATTCAGGCTTACCTGAAAGCGGTGAAAGACAAAAAGAACCTGGTTAAAACCATCACAGAAATTACGGAGAATATCCAGGAAGTAAAGGATATCACCTCTTTCAAAAAATTGTTGGAAGAACACGAAGCGGTTATTCACAAACACACGGGCTTTACTACCATTAAGTCATCCCGCTTTGCAGATTTTGATGGCACCATCAAATCGCTGGGGGCCTGGGGTGGCGACTTTGTGCTGGCTACCGGCGACAAAGACTATATCCAGTCTTATTTTGGGGGCAAAGGGCTTTCAACCATTGTACCCTACAAAGAGATGGTACTCTAAGCACATCTTATCTCTCTTTGGCTTATCTTTGAGGACAAAGTTTTCATTGCATGTTTCATAGAACAACAGAACAGGAGTCACTCTACGACGGCCTTGAACACAAGTCGACCCGTGAATTGCTCACCGATATCAATCGCGAGGATCAAAAGGTTGCGTTGGCCGTGCAGGACTGTATTCCTCAAATTGAAAAGGTAGTAGAAGCAGCCTGGGAAAGAATGAAAGAAGGAGGTCGCCTCTTTTATATAGGAGCCGGTACCAGCGGCAGACTGGGCATCCTCGATGCATCGGAGTGTCCTCCTACGTATGGTGTGCCTTTCGACTGGGTGATCGGGCTGATTGCCGGTGGCGATAATGCGATCCGAAAGGCGGTTGAAAAAGCAGAAGACAGCCATGAAGCCGCCTGGGAGGATATGATGGCATATGGCATTCATGGGGGCGACATGGTAGTAGGTATAGCCGCCAGCGGTACCACACCTTATGTCTTGCACGGCTTAAGAAAATGCAACGAAGAAGGCATCATGACCGCCTGTATTTGCTGCAATCTCGGCTCTCCTGTTGCTCATGAAGCCAAGCTGCCTATAGAATGTGTGGTGGGGCCGGAATACGTGACCGGCAGTACGCGAATGAAGGCGGGCACCGCCCAAAAGCTAATCCTGAATATGATATCTACATCGGTGATGATCAAGCTGGGCAGGGTCAAAGGAAACCGCATGGTGAATATGCAGCTGACCAATGAAAAGCTGGTCAATAGGGGGATTGAAATGGTGATGATGTTAGGTCGGGTTGATCGTGAAGCGGCTGCCAATCTACTCGCAAAGTATGGAAGTGTAAAGGAGGCGATCGCTCACATAGCATAAAAGAGGCAGGCCCCCCGGAAAAAGGGCCCGCCCAAAACTAAATAAAGGCTTATTTTATGAAAATGCACTGCGGATTTCTTTTATCCGCGGTGTTGTCATCAATCGGAGTATCAAAAAGTTGATCAAGATCGCCAGGACACTTTCAATTAAATATTTAAAGTGATAAGATTCGATGGA
>CALJKQ010000271.1 GCA_937973565.1 uncultured Saprospiraceae bacterium
AGAAATTCAAGAACAACAAAAACCTCATCCGCCAATTAATTATACTGGGGCTATACTTTTTAGGTACTATCTCAATAAAAGCCCTCACTATTTTAGTATAAAAAATTTTACAAAATTAGAATCGCCCAAACTTCAATAATCAACCCTTAAACACAAAAAAATGAAAACAATTTTTTTGGTGGATACAAAGCCATTAAAATTGGAAAAAATGGAGCCATATGGTTGAATTCTGCCTTTGGCGTAGCCCAGACAAGGCTTTACAGCAGGACCATATCTCATTTCTCTTACCAAAATTCTTCCATCAGTACATTTCCGGATCCCTTTATCTCTTTGAATCCGGCCGGAAATATACTTTGGGTTAAACAGAATGGTGGATTTAAGTATGCTCCGATCGAAAAATTAATTCAAAATGCGCCGGACAGTATTTACCTGACTGCTTTATCAGTTAAAAATTATGAAAACTTTGGATACAGGCCGGATATACATAATTTGTCACTTGATTATGATCAAAACACCCTGGAATTCCAGTTTAGCATGTATAATTTTTCAGGCCTTCATTTCAACCAGTTTGAATACAGTCTCAACAATGAAAACCAATGGCAAACGCTGGAATCCAATACCCTTAACCTCTCCAGTATGGGGTCAGGAATTTATCATCTCAAAGTAAGAGGTATCAATGGACACGGCATACCCTCCATCAACACTTTGGAATATAGATTTGACATATCTCCTCCCTTTTGGAAAAGTGCATGGTTTTTCTTCCTCTTACTGCTCGGAGGAGTCAGCATTGTGGCTTCCTATTTTTACTTAAAAGATGCACAAAGAAAGCGTCTGGAAAATTTAAGGAACTCAATTGCCAGAGACCTGCACGACGAAATGGGAAGCACCCTTTCGCAAATCAATATTATGAGTGAATTGATGGCTCTTAAATCAACAGATGAGACCTACAAAACCATCCATCAAAAAATCAAGGAAGTAATGACTACCATGTCTGAAATAGTATGGAGTATAAATCCTAAAAAAGACAGCCTCCCGGAGACCATCTCCAAAATTCAGGAATTTGCCATTGACATTCTGGAAAGTAAAGGGGTAGATCTTCACTTCAATATTTCAAAACTGAATGAAAGCAAGGTTTTATCCCCGGATCAAAGACGTCATATTTACCTAATTTTTAAGGAAGCCATCAACAACGCGGCTAAATATGCCAATGCACGTAATGCCTGGTTTTCTGTTGCTACCACCGATAAAAAAATAACCCTTTCCTTTCGCGACGACGGTTCTGGCTTTGATGTCAATTCCGTTAAACCCGGTAATGGCCTGTATTCCATGGCCGAACGGGCACAGTCAGCCGGATTTCTGCTTCAAATTAAAAGCAACAGCCTGGGTACAGATGTCACTTTATCCATTTAAGCACCTACCTGATCCATACCTTACGATGCCAAATAAAATTCAAATTGCACGATACTCCCATCTGACTTTATATTCTTTAATCAAAAAGCCGGCAACGAAAGGCGATTTTCAACATTAATAAGTCTATTTGATATATATAGATGGATGTGTTTCAATATTTAAACTCACAACTCTCGCCTTTAAAAACGGTTCGTAGGATTAAGCTGTATTGGCATGACTCCAAAAGGCAAAAATTGTTAAAAAAATATATAAGCTGAGGGAGCGTTATGCTCAAAATAGTCCTCTATGTAGAGTAAGACACAAAATTCTGATAATTAAACCTAACTTTAATCCACAATTAGCCATCATGCGCTCCATATTTTTCTTACTTAGCTTGCTTCTGATAGTCTCTTGTCACAAAGATGATTTCAACGAAGAAGAAACGCTTCTGACTACTTTTACAGCCCAGATTGTAAAAGAAGTTAACGGCAGTATCCTCGGTCAGGTAGTGGACGAAAACAACGTGCCCGTAGCTGACGCAGTTGTACAAATCTATAGTGCCACCACAAAGACCAACACATACGGTATATTTTCCTTCGAAAATGTAAAAGTAGATCAAAACGGCACCTATCTTACCGTAAGAAAGGCCGGATATTTTTTAGGCTCAGATATGGTCTATCCCCACTCAGCACGAACTTATTCTGACGTGAGACTAATGTCACTGGAAACCGGTAAAATCCTCGATGCCAAAAACGGTGGAACCATTACCATTTCAGGCGGGGGATCCCTGGTGTTCCCAGCCAATGCCATTGTCGATGGAAATGGTGCAGTGTACAATGGCGATGTAGAAGTAAGCGCTAAACTCATATCACCCCAAAATCCGTTTCTCTATTCGCTCATGCCCGGCGGCTTAGTGGCTGATGCCGCAGATGGAAAAACAGTAGTCCTGGGAACTGCGGGTATGTTTGCCGTTGAATTGAGAACGACCAGTGGAGAAGAGTTGAATATTGGCAATAACAAAAAAGTAAGTTTCAGCATACCGGCATTGAGTACACAAAAACCGGCATCGATAGCGTTATGGTCGTTTGACGAATCAAAAGGCAGATGGAAAGAAGAAGGCATAGCACAACTTAACAATGGATTTTATACCGGTGAAGTATCCCATTTTAGTTTCTGGAACTGCGATGCTCCCTTTCCTTTGGTAGAGGTATGCGGAAAAGTATTAAACCAATTCAATGAGCCCATCAAAAATGCATGGATTACGGTATATGCAGATGGCTTATACAGCGCAGGAGGCCAAACGGACGAAGAGGGGGTATTTTGCGGTAAAATGCCAAAGAACGTTAAACTAACCTTCGAGGTCCGCACCGGTGGTTATTGCACAGAACCCCTATTTACAACCTCTGTAGACCCTTTGACTAACAATACGCAACTCAATCCCTTTGTTGTAACCATATCCAACGATCAACTGCTTGTCAAAGGTCAGGTCTTGTGCGGAAGTGACCCAATAGAAAAAGCCATCGTTGTCTTTGAGGCTGCCGGAATTAAAAAAGTATTCAGAGCTGATGAAACCGGCAATTTCAATGAAGATCTTACATGGCTTTTGTGTGAAGATTTCGATAATTACACCTTGTTTGCCTATGATGAGGTAAGTGGAGAAGCCAGTTCCACCATCACCAAAAATGTAGGTGACAATACCCCAAGCCAGCTCAATGTTTGTGGTTCGGGCTGCGATTTTACAGCTGTGATCAACTATGATTGCGACAGAAAAATGTCCGTTAAAGTAGCCAATGGAAGTGGCAACTACAGTTATAAATGGAGCAATGGCAATACCAATCCATCATTCCAGATTGGTGAGCTCGATTCTGCTTTTACGGTTTATTGTGTAACCGTGACAGATGAAACAGCGAACTGCAGTAAAACGTATTGCCTTGAATACAAAGGAGTGATGAGCGTTTACCTCGAAGGAGGTTGTGTCGCCAATCTGAGGCCCATTATTTTTGGCGGTGTGCCTCCTTACGTCTATAGCTGGAGTAACGGTGCCACGACCTCAGATATAGTGATCCCACAACAAGGTACGTATTGTGTGACGATTACAGATGCCAACGGCTGTAGCGCATCCAAGTGCACTGAAATCGTAGGGGATCCTCTGTTTATGGAAGCCACACCTTCGAGCTGCGACAAAGACAAATTTAGTCTTACCTCTTCACCCTTTACCCAGGCCACACTTTATACTAATAGTGGGGGGCAGATTCCCATTAGCAGTACGCAAAATTTAAGTGTATTCAATACAGGTTTTCTATTCAATGTATTGCTAATCAGCAACAATTGTGAAAGGGTATTCACCATTAACCTACCCCATACGGATTCCATAACGGTTAACACCTTCAAAACCAGTTGCGGTACCTGCAATGATGGTTACGCCGTTGTGCAGGTGGGTAGCGGGTGTCAGCAGTGCACCATCGGAGATATAAAAATTTTTAAGAGCACAGACATGAATACTGATCTTTCAGCGGCCAATGCAGCGAAAACGCTGGGCAAGGGATTATACTATGTAGTGGTGACGGATAAAAACACGGGCTGTTATGTAGGTCTTAAGAAATTTGAAATTACTTAATAACAAAAACCTGAAAAACACTTGGAGCTCGAAGAGATCATAAAAGGATGTAAGGCAGGAAACGAAAAATGCCAATTCAGTCTGGTGCAACATTTTGCAACCAGGCTGATGGCCGTTTGTATGCGGTACACCCATGATCAGGAGTTGGCCAAAGATGCACTTCAGGAAACATTTATCAATGCTTTTAAGTACATCCAATCCTATTCCGGCAAAGGCTCGTTTGAAGGATGGCTCAGAAGAATTGCCGTTAATTGCAGCCTGAAGGTAATAAAGACAATGTATGAAGTCCATACACTGGAAGAGGCTGCCATCGATACCAATGCATTCGCAGAAGTTCCCGATGTGTACAGCAGCATGGCCAAAGATGACATTATGGAATTACTTAACAGGCTGCCGCATAGCCAATACGTAATTTTCAACCTAAGTGTCATTGAAGGCTACCACCATACTGAGATTGCAACAATGCTCAACATTACAGAAAGTACTTCGAGAGCAACATTGTGCAAAGCAAGGAACAGGCTTGTAGAAATTTTACAATCAGAAAACTATTCCGAACGGCTAGTAGCTAAAGTAGGTTCATAAAACAGCAAAGGACTAACATGAAATACAGATTATTCGAACAATCTATAAAAGCCACACTCAACAATGCTGAAGAAACAGTTGACATTGGCCAGCTGTGGAACTCTATCCAAACGGAAGAGAAAAAGAAAAAACCATTATTTTGGTGGTTTTTTACCGGCCTTCTAGTCTTAGCTACGGGAGCAGCAGCATGGGTTTATCCAACTTTGAATAAGCCGCAATTTCAAGTCAATCCAACTTCATTGGATAAAGATTACATCCAAAACAAACAAGAAAATCAACCTACTGCAGCTTTGGTTGAAAACCACAATAACCATATTAATCCTATCAACAATACAACTAATAATAACCCACCTGCAAATACACAAAATTATACTACCGCCAATTTCCATGCACAGAAAAAGAGTTTAGGTTTGAATATGGAAAAAGCAAATTCAGCATCCAAACCATCGGATGCCATCCAGGATAAAACCGGAGCTGAATCCACCGGTCCGGTCATTGCCCATGTTGAACAGATCAACAGTACCGAAGAAAACATACTGCCCATAGAAATTCCTGCCCGGCTTCTGAATTCTGCACACAAAGAAAAAATCCATAGAGACGTCCAATGCCCGACTTTTAGAAAAAACCGAAGTATGAAATTGTCACTAATACCAGAGATTGGCTATTTCAAACCTTTTAAATCATTAACCTCAGAAACAGCTGTACCCTCTGAAACATTCGAACTGAGAAAAGCAGATGAAAAAAGCCTCGAAGGGCTACAGGCAGCTTTGTATGCACGTCTACAAAGACCGGGAGCCAATTGGGGTATCAGCACCGGATTACAATACACCCGTCTAAGTGAGCAAATGAACCTGGCTTACAGCTATATCAGAAGGGATACTACCCAGGGCATTATTTCTGTTACGGTTTCCCAAACCGGTGATACAATCACAACCATATACGGTGATATTATTTCTGAGACGCGTGTTACCGGTACTACAAAGGCACACTACTACCTGAGCACTTTCGATATACCGTTGTCAGTATTCTTTGAAAAAGATTTCAACAGCTTTGCCATTGGTGGAGAAGCTGGTGTTTACTTCAATCTGGCCCTTGCTTCAAAGGGAAAAATTCTCAACACGGCCAATGATTTTATCGATGTGAAATCGGCAGCTGCTTTCAGATCATCAATTGGTGTCAGCGGATTTGCCGGCATTTATGTGAAAAAACCATTGGGAATTGGCAACCTTATGTTTTCAATAAGGGGAAGATACAACCCTTCCGTTTTCAATACACAGGGCTACGGCACCATTCAAAAATACCAGTTTGTAGGTGCCCACCTGGGTTATGAAATTCGATTCTGATCAATCCGGTAAAATAGTAGCATAGGCCACGAAACCCGGATTAACGAGGCTCTCTTTATTGTAAGAAAGGGGCTCCCTGGTTTCAACATTGAGCACTATGCCTCCTGCTTCTTCAACAATGATTTGCGGGGCGGCAGTATCCCATTCCATAGTAGGTGCAAGACGAGGATAAACATCGGCGTCTGCAGTTGCCAGCATCATAAATTTCAAAGCACTGCCTCTGGGTAACAATTCAGCTTCTGAAAACTGTTGTATGAAGTTTTTGGTGTCACTATTGATATGAGAAAGAGAACAAGGTATCCGCAAACCTTTATCACTCAGTCTGATTTCACCACATTGAAGCCGACAAACGGGCTTGCCGGGCAATTCAAGGAAGGCTCCCTGTCCGGCCACTGCATAATACAAAGCCTGCTCAACCGGTACATAAACCATGCCTAGTACCGGCCTGGTTTTATGAATTAAACAAACATTGATGGTAAACTGCCCGTTTTTCTTTACAAATTCTTTGGTACCATCCAGTGGATCGATCAACCAGAAATATTCATAGCCTTTTCGTTCCTCATAGGGTATTTGCATGTTTTCTTCTGAAAGAAAAGGGTAAAAGGGCTTCATGGTGGAGAGACCTTCGCAAATGATTTCATTGGCTGCCAAATCTGCCAGGGTCACCGGTGAATCGTCTGACTTAACTTTTATCCCATAGCTGTTGCCGGCATAAATTTCCATGATCATATCACCCGCCTTTTTCACGATTTGCGAAAGGTCGTCGATCAGACCAAACAAAGAAACATATTGTTCCATGTTTTCAAATTTAAGTTCATCGCGACCTTATCCCCTTGGACGACCGCATTTTTGATGATGTAATGCCTGATTTATGGGATCAATCAGTTTTTTAGGAGCGCCAAATATAGTATCATTGCATCAAATAATGCTTTTTTTATGAAAATTCTTGTTACGGGGGGTACCGGTTATATAGGCAGCCACACCATCGTAGATTTGCTGGAAAACGGCATGGATGTGGTTTGCGTCGACAATGGCATCAACTCAGATAAATCCGTGCTCCGCGCAGTGGAGGAAATTACAGGCAGAAAAGTCACATTCTACCCCATCGATCTTTGCGATAACAAAGCTACCCAGCAAATTTTTAGGGACGAAATACCGGATGGTGTCATTCATTTTGCCGCACTCAAATCGGTAAATGATTCCATGAATCAACCTTTGGCCTATTTTAGAAACAACCTTGAAAGTCTCATCAATACCCTTGATCAGGCCCTGGATGTGGGAGTTCGTGCCTTTGTATTCAGCTCAAGCTGCACGGTCTATGGCAATGTAAGTCACTCTCCTGTAACCGAAGAAACACCGCAACAGCCCGCAGCCTCTGTCTATGGTCGAACCAAACAAATGGGTGAACACATCATCCAGGATTCGCTGTTAAAAAAATCGATGAAAGCAAGTCTGCTCAGATACTTTAACCCGGCAGGTGCTCACCCAAGCGGAAAGTTGGGAGAATCACCCTTACAAACAGCCCAAAACCTTGTGCCAGTGATCACTGAAACCGCCATTGGTAAAAGAGATGCTTTGCAGGTCTTCGGCACAGATTATCCTACGCGCGATGGTAGTTGTGTTCGGGATTTTATTCATGTGTGCGACCTTGCCAGAGCGCATACCCTGGCACTGCAATACCTTTTTTCTAAGGACCTTGCCTCTAAAGTAGATATTTTCAATTTAGGCATGGGTCAGGGAGTCACTGTTTTGGAAGCCATCAACGCTTTTGAAAAAGTCAACCAATTAAAACTCAACTACACGCTGGCAGACAGACGGGAAGGTGATGTGGTTGCCATCTACAGTGATTATACCAAAGCCAAAAAACTACTGGGCTGGGAGCCCGGTTTTAGCATTGAGGACATTATGAAAACAGCCTGGCAATGGGAGCTTAACAGGACCACAAAATCGTAAATCATGTATCCAAGCGATATTCAAAAACTATATACAGAGCTGTCAAAACAATTCCTGAATACACCAGCTAACAAAGATCAAATTGATCTGCTCCGAAAAATTTTGCAGTTCCATGAATGGAAGTATTACATCCAAAATGATCCTGTCATTTCTGACCATGAATACGATCTGCTGTTCAAGCAACTTCAAGCCATTGAAAGGGAACATCCCCAACTGGTTACGGCTGACTCCCCAAGCCAGCGGGTAGCAACGGATTTGGTGAGTGAGTTCAACACGGTAAAACACATTGTGCCCATGCTCAGCCTGGAAAACTCTTACAATGAAGAAGATCTCCGGGATTTTGATGCACAGGTAAAAAAATTAACCGGCATGGATACGGATCAACAGGTAGTTTACGCAGTGGAACCCAAATTTGATGGGGGCAGCATCGCTTTGGTCTATGAAGACGATGTGCTGATTCGGGCTGCCACCAGAGGAAATGGAATAGAAGGAGAAGAAATCACCCACAACATAAGAACGCTGCAAAGTGTGCCTTTGAGAGCCCCATTTTCATCTCTCGGTATGAAACGGGTGGAGTTGCGTGGAGAAGCCCTCATCAGCAAAAAAAACTTTGAAGCCGTCAATGCAGCACGTGAAGACGAAGGACAGGTCTTGTTTGCCAACCCAAGAAATGCCGCCACTGGGGGTCTGAGAACAAAGGATCCCATGGAAACCAAAAGGAGGGGCATTGAGGCTTTTATGTTTCAGGCTGCCTACGCCGTAGATGAAGCCGGTAACAATATGTTTGAAAAATTCAATACCCATTTCGACAACATCAATCAACTTGGGGCACTGGGCTTCAAAATTCCAACCATCGAAAAAAAGAAATGTCTCGGCATCGATGAAGTGATCAGCTTTTGCCTGGAATGGCAGGAAAGAAGGGATAGCTACGAGTATGAGATCGACGGCATGGTAGTAAAGGTAAATGATTATGGACTACAGGATAAATGCGGCAGTACTGCTCACCACCCGCGTTGGGCCATTGCCTTTAAATTCAAAGCCAAACAGGCAACTTCAAAATTACTTTCTGTAGAATACCAGGTGGGTAAAATCGGAAGTATCACCCCGGTAGCTAAAATTCAACCGGTGGCATTGGCGGGTGTTACAGTGAGTTCTATTTCACTGCACAACGAAGATTTTATCAAAAGCAAGGACTTAAGGATTGGAGATACGGTTCTGGTTGAAAGAGCCGGCGATGTAATTCCGTACATCGTAAAAAGTATGGATGAACTCCGTGATGGATCTGAAAGTCCCATCGTATTCCCTGAATACTGCCCGGTAAATACAACCAATACCAACGTTTTATTGATCAAGGAAGAAGGAGAATCTGCCTGGAGGTGCCCCAACTGTCTATGCGGTAAGCAGGATTTGCAACGGATTATATTCCATGTGAGCAAAGATGCCATGGACATCGATGGTTTCGGAAAATCCTATGTGGAAAGATTTTATGAATTGGGCTGGATCAAAGACATGTCAGATGTTTATAATCTGGATTACGAATTAATCGCCCAATTGGATGGCTTTGGCAAACGATCGGCTGAGAAATTGAAAAATGCCATTGAAAAAGCAAAAAAGAACCCCATCCATAAATTGCTGCATTCTCTGTCTATCCACCACCTGGGCAAAAAAGCTTCCAAATTGCTGGCAGAACAAATTCCCCATGTGCTGGAATTAAAAGAATGGCCCAAAGAAAAATTCACCGATATTAAGGATATTGGCCCGGTGGTGGCAGACAATGTGATTGCATTTTTCTCCCAGGAACACAACATTGCCATGCTGCAGCGCATGGAAGATCGGGGTGTCAATCTTCACCAAACCCAGGACGACAAACCGCTGGAAGTGTCTGCAGATGGAATTTTTGCGGGTAAAACCATATTATTTACAGGCACATTAACCACCATGGGCAGAAAAGAAGCCGAAGAATTGGCCGCCAGACATGGTGCAAAAAATATTTCAGCAGTGAGTTCTAATCTCAACATTTTGGTGGTCGGAGAAAAAGCAGGTTCCAAACTGGCCAAAGCCAAAGCCCTGGGTACCGTTGAAATCATGACCGAGGAAGAATTTGTAGCCGCCCTCAATACCTGAAATCAAACACTGTTGGGGCTGGTCAAAACTCCGGCATCATTCAACCAATACGATTCTCTGTAAGTTGAAGCGTTCGGTTATTTCATTTTAAGCATTGGCAAGCACCTCCTTATTCCGCTTTTATCAGTGGCACAAACCCTGTACTGCCCATTAGGCCAGTTGGACAATGATAGCTGGTGGTTTTCATTTTGCATCTGCTCTTCCAGCAACATTACACCATTGTTTTGAAAGACTTCCAGCATCCAGTTGTTCTCACCTTTGAAGGATACATTGAGTGATTGGTAGGCAGGGTTGGGAAAAATGCTGAAGCGATTCGGATCAGTGTCGGTCGTACCCACCAGGTCTGTGCCATTACAATCTTCGTCGATGCCGTTACCAGGTATGTCCGGAGCACCTGGATAAATACCGGCATTCTCATCATTGCAATCTGTTTCTGCCGGGTAGCCATCGCGATCCACGTCAATAACCACACTTATCAAAAATGATTTCTGACAGCCTTTGGCATCTTCCAGTACAACTGTATATTGTCCGCTTGAATCAGCCTTCAAAAAAGCTCCAATAGACTGAATACCGGGCGGAAGAACCAGGGTATAAGGCATGGTACCACCCTTGCCCTGCCAGTAGATGGTATCATTGGAAACAGTCAATTCTACTTGCAGAGATTCGGGGATTACTACATTGATATTGCACTCTGTATAGGCTGTATCATCTGCATCGGTAACTTTTATACAGTGTACTCCGCTTGTATAAAATACAAAGCTGTCTATGGGCAAAGAGGGTCCGTTATCCAATGAATACAAATAAGGAGGGTAGCCTCCCGTAGGCTCAAGACTTACCACCACACTGTCACCCGGACAAACAGCGGGTTCTGTTTTATAAATAAAACTGAGTGGAGCCACTTCATCGGGGTACAAAGTAAAATCTGATATGACCGGTATATGATCGGATCCGGTGCGCGAATCTGTAGTGAGCAAATTTTGATCCTGTAATACTTCAAGGGGAAGGTGGGCTGTTTCCATTATAAAGCTGTTTTCAAGCCTCATCACACTTCCTGTGTACAGCATGTAATCCAGTCGACCCGGCATGTAAGTATTGTCATTGTCATACCAGGTGTAAGTAAAAGGCGTACCCGGCACAAAAGGTTTGGCATCTTCAAGTGATGTTTCATCCCAATCGGGTTTAAAGTCCCGACCGAATAATCCTTCATTTAAAATGTCTCCATCTCTCAATGTCATCCTTTGACGATTGAGACCTACAAAATTCATGTCCCCTAAAATAATAGTGGGTGTCCCTGCAGGATAGAAAAATCCTACCCCTTGGTTTTCTTTCATATTTCTGTACCGCTGCATGATGGCATCCACCTCCGATTGCCGGTCTTCATCATTGTCGCAACAGGGAAGATGGGCATTAAAAATTACCATGGGTTTATCACATTTTTCGCCGGTATAAATCAAATAAATCCCGGTCCCATTGAGCGAGGCAGATGCTTCAATACAATACCTTGTTACGGTCACAATGTCGGGACTAATTCTTACAGCCTTCCAGCTCTGCCCTATAGGGAGCGGAATAGCTTGATTCATGAGATTCATCACATCAACCGCTGCTGTGCTGCTGTACAATTCCTGAAAACAAATAATGTCCGGATTCACAGCCTGTATCAACTTCAATTGCGCTTCTCCTGTTATGGGACTGGTAAGCCCGTCTCGGGCAGAATTGTAACTCATGATGCGCACGTGCTCCGGCTTCTTTTTATAAAAGCTAAACGACCTCACACCAGGCAAACCTCCTGTCTTCATCTCATAGGCCAGTATATTACCTTCATTGGGAATGGCATCCCCATCGATCACCCTATTTTTTAAAACAACGGCTATCTGATCACCCATAGTCATAAGACTGAAGCCCCTGTCTACAACCCTGCTGATGCTCAATTCATAAAAATGGCTGCTCACCGATGGAAGACATATAAGACCTAAATCATTGTGTCGCAATCGCTGACTGCTGCCGCTGGAATTATAGGCGAAAATGTCTCTTTCTCCAAATACAACCATCAATTCAGCTCCGATGCCCGACTCTTTTAAACCGGTTGTTGCCTTATTATCAAAATCAATGAGCAAACTTACCTCATTGTTCTCCTGGAGAATTATTTCCCGGTCAAGCTCAAACCTGAGGTATAGATTTTCGGCATCGTTGGTGATCCACAAGTTTTTTAAATCCAGCTCTGATGTCTGTCCATCTCCTTCATCGTTTGCGATCAAGGCGGTAGCAGGCCAATCACTCAATACCTCATCAATGTAAATCTGAGCTGCAACACTTTGTATTAGTAAAATGAATACAATTAAAAAGTTTAAAGACCGCATGTGCGTTTTATGTAAAGTCAACAAAGATATGCTAAGTTGCAGGAATTCTGAGGAAGTCTGTACCCAAAATAACTCAAATTCACACATTTTAACACCTTACCATAAGTCGCCCCTTTTGACATACCTATATAAAAAAATAATATTTGTATCTTGCCAAAGATTAAAGTCAAAAATGAACATTGTTGTTTTATCCAGGAACCCCTCATTGTACAGCACACAAGCCATTGTGGAAGCCGGTAGAAAAAGACATCACTATGTTAGGGTGCTGGATCACATGTTTTGTGATCTCATCATTGAAAAAGACAACATTGAAATTTACTACAACTTCCAAAAACTGGAAAATATACATGCCGTAATCCCCAGAATAGGCACCACCGCTACCTCTTTTGGTTCAGCAGTAATCCGACAGTTTGAGTCGAAAGGCGTATTTACAACACTTACGGCAGAGGCTTTGTTGAAAGCCAGAAATAAACTTACCTGTATGCAAATTTTGGCAGGAGCCGGCATTGGTGTAGCCAGAACGGGCATATCCAAAAATTTGTACACTTTGCCCTTTGTCATTGATAAAATAGGCCAGGCACCTTTCATTGTCAAACTGGCCACCGGCACCCAGGGCTTAGGAGTAATTTTGTCGGAATCCAAATCCAATGCTGAAGCCATCATTGAAGCCTTTCAGCGGAGTGAGGAAAAAGTCCTGGTGCAAAAATTTATTGAGGAGTCCAAAGGTTGCGACATCAGGGTATTTGTCATCGATGGTCAGGTTGTGGGTTCGATGAAAAGAATGGCCAAAGTGGGAGAGTTTCGATCCAATCTACACAGAGGGGCTCAATCCATACCGGTAAAGCTCACTGCGGAAGAAGAGGAAACGGCCTTAAAAGCGACTGCCATGATGGGGCTTAAAATTGCGGGCGTAGATATGCTGCAAAGCAAAGAAGGCCCCCTTGTATTGGAAGTTAATGCATCTCCGGGTCTCGAAGGCATCGAAGGTACCACCCAATTGGACATTGCCGGCAAGATCATAGAATTCATTGAAAGAAGCGTAGTGCCATGAAAGCCGATGCATACAAAGCACCTTTCCCGGAAGCCATCAAAATACAGGATGAATCGATACTCCCCGGTCAACAGGCGAAAATACTCTTGGGTGCGGGTAAACTTCCCAGCGGCTCTCAGCTATCCATAACCACCCATGTTTTCAGAGCTGCCAACCCCGGCCCTACCCTATTGTTGCTGGGAGGTATCCATGGAGATGAAATCAACGGCATAGAAATCATTACCAGCCTGCTGGAAGCCAAATATCTCCACCAACTCAAAGCGGGTTGTGTCCTCGCCATTCCGCTGCTCAATGTTTTTGGCTTCAACAATTTATCAAGAGACATGCCCGATGGCAAAGATGTAAATCGCAGCTTTCCCGGCAACAAGTCGGGGTCTCTCGCTTCCAGGGTAGCCCGCAGTCTTACGCAGCATATTTTGCCGTATGCAGATTTTGCCATTGACCTGCATACAGGAGGAGCCCACCGGTACAATTATCCACACACCCGCTACACCCCGGGCGATGATTCTTCCCAAATGTTGGCCGAAGTATTTGGTGCACCGTTCGCGGTTCGTCAGCCATTGATCTCACACTCATTCAGAAAAGTAGCCAACGATATGAAAACGCATGTCCTGGTATATGAGGCAGGAGAATCGGGCAGAATCGATCCACTGGCTGTAAACGCCGGAATGAAAGGTATCCTCAACGTACTCAGCTACCTCGATATGCTGCCTTCATCCTATTATTCAACGCCCGGGAGGACTACCCTCCATTTCAATAAAACCCATTGGGTACGGGCTGCTAATCCGGGCATATTTTCTGCCACGGTGGGTGCCGGTGATAAAGTTCTGGAAGGTACACTGTTGGGCAACATCAAAGATCCCTACGGGGTAAAATCCTATGCCATCACCAGCAAAGTTGCCGGTCATATTATAGGCATCAATCACGCCGCTGTAGTCAACCAGGGCGATGCTATATTTCACATTGGAAGATATGATGAAAAACACAGTTAATATTTTTTACTGGCTTTTCAGTTGCTGGGCTGCAATTGCTCAAAGCCCCTCTGAAATCATCAACACCTGGGCCGATGGTGAACCCTGGAAACACGCACATGTCGGCATTGCGCTTCACGAAGTTAGCTCTGGAAATCTGGTAGCAGGTTACAACCACGATAAATGCCTCGTTCCGGCCTCATCCCTGAAGGTACTATCTTCTTTTATCACCCTGGATTTATTAGGCAAAGATTTTAGCTATAAAACACTTTTGGCGTACGATGGACTGATAACCGATTCTATCCTTCGCGGCAATGTTCATTTAATAGGCTCCGGCGATCCTTCCCTTGGATCCCGAAGGTATGCCGACAAACTCAACTTCAGCGAATTACCTTCTTATCTGGCCCTGCAAATTGCCAAAGCAGGTATTAAAAAAATCGAGGGCAAGGTCATTTGTGATGAATCTTATTTTGATTCTTTTCCGATTGCCCCTTCCTGGCAATGGAATGACCTGGGCAGCAATTTTGCGTGCGGTGCCTGGGGCATCAATGTCAATGAAAATGAATACGACCTTTGGTTCAATACACAATTTAGTATTGGGGACACAGCAGCCCTGTTGACTATTTCACCCGATATCCCCAACCTCCTGCTTTCCAATGAAGTCGTTATCGATGAAGAAAATTCGGGAGACAATACTTACATTTTTGGTGGTCCCTATGATTACAACAAAAGAATTGTGGGCACTTTACCCAAAGACCGGGAAGCATTCAGGATCAAAGGTTCCATACCGGATCCTCCCAAATTACTGGCGCAAAGTTTATTGCACCAACTCAACCATCTGGGCATCGAAGCGGCTGACTTTGCAGTGGTATCAAGACCCGGAACCAGACCTGACCTTGTAGGCATTGACACCCTGGAGTCCATGCCTTTGGCCGATCTGGTGCGCTCTGCCAACTTTCATTCCATTAACCTGTACTGTGAATCATTTTTGAAAACCCTGGGTGCCAAATTTGGTAGTCGGGGGGCAGGTTCGGAAGGCATCACCGTAATTAAAAATTATCTTTCTGCACAAGGATTGGATATCACCCCCCTTCACATGGAAGACGGCAGCGGACTGTCGGCAAGAAACTATGTAAGTCCCAACATATTAAGTAGCTTCCTGGCAAAATTTGCGCAAAAACAAAGTCCGGAATTTACAGTTTCGTTTTTACCGCAGGCCGGTTCTCAGGGAACCGTCAGAAGAATGCTCAGGAATTCCGATGCCCTGGGACATGTATGGATGAAAAGCGGTTCTATGAATAAAATCATTTCATACACGGGTATGCTCCGTACACAAAAAGGAAGCTGGTATTCCTTTTCGATTATGATCAATGCCTTTCAGATGCCAGGCCTGGCAGCCAGAAAATCGATTGAAGAATTACTCAGTCAATTATATACTCACTTATAATTTTAATATGCCATGAGTTCTTTATCAGAAAAATGGACCCTTGATATAAAAAAGCTCTCTGATGCCATACAATCAGAATTTGGACGCTTACCGGCTGATTTGCTCGCAAGTAAAATTTCTGAAAAGGACTGGTCCATTGCTGAAATCTTTTCTCACATTATTACCGTGAATGAAAGCTATTATCCTCTCTTTGACCAAATCCAAAAGGGCAAGTACGTCTACAGCATGTTGGGAAATTTTGCTTTTATCCGAAAGTACTTCGGCAATATCATTTTAAAATCTGTATTGCCAACAAATCCTAAAAAACAAAAGACTTTGCCTTTGTGGCAACCCAAAACCGATATTGATTCGCAAACCATCATCGGGGATGTTCAAACCCATTTCATTGATTTATCATCCAGGATAGAAAATCTAGAACCGCTCATTAAGAGAAATGTTACTATTGCCTCACCGGCCAATGACATGATTGTATACGACATTCAAACAGCACTCGATATCATCGTAGCCCACATGAAAAGACACTTTGAACAAGCCCGCCGCACTAAGCAGGCCATCGTTCCCAATGCTTTATAATCTGGATTATGCTTTTACTACTTTGAGGATGTAAACCTTTCCTTTAACCGTAATCCTAAGCATATACATACCACTTTGCAGGTCGCTGCCATCCAGCTCTGCTGTCAGTCCATCTTCTCCATGTCTCCAATCTAAATCTACCGTGATAAACCTACCGGTCAGATCCATCAGTTCCGTTCTTTCAACATCACCGTCATCTTCCACACCTTTTAATTGAATGGTCATCACATTCCTGAATGGATTGG
The DNA here is from genome assembly GCA_937973565.1 of uncultured Saprospiraceae bacterium. Taxonomy (GTDB): domain Bacteria; phylum Bacteroidota; class Bacteroidia; order Chitinophagales; family Saprospiraceae; genus JADKBO01. Next base: position 16,653 of record CALJKQ010000271.1, read on the forward strand.
GAGTTGCCGTTAATGCTATACCGGTGGCATCTTCATCGTCTACACCAATCAAAACACCATCATCGTCTTCACAGTCAAAACAAGGTTTCACACCCGGCTCAAGGGCCAAAAAGGCGGTGTACAAAGACAAAACACGATTGTCTAAGCTAATTTCAACGGCATCCGTTTTATCAGCTGCAGACACCAAACCGCCTTCCAGGTATAAAATCTTTGACATCGCATGACATTGCTTATAAACAGGTGTGAGTTGAGTATCATTTTCAGCATCCAAAATATAATTGGCCGTGATAAGACTGTCTTTATACAAGGCTACCACTTCCAGGTTAAAAGGTGTTTTACCTATGAACCTGCCCGTTTTAGTGGAGCGAAGTCCATTGGATACATCGTAGGCATCATAACAAATGCCTTCTTTAGGCCTGAGTAAGTAATCTACAAAGTCAAACCGCGCTTCTGACAGTCCGTTTTGTAATACTTTTAAGGCATCCGCCAGTAAGTAACTCCCATTGTATAGAGAAACACTAAAGTATGTACCTTTTGTATTTGAGCTCAATATTTTATAAAAAAGTTCATTGCCATAGTAATAGCTATCCGCATAATAAATGGCTCTGGCATGCTTACTGTAGTTGCCGTAATCCAGGGCATAGGTAGGTCTTAAAACACCTACATTGGACAGTAGATCATCTTTCAATGACTGAGCATCAGACGGCTGAAAGACCGAAGCATCAGAAGACATCAACATCAATATTCCCTCATCTTCGTTTTTAAGGTATTCATACCCTTTATACAGCAAAGAGGTAAGCACACTGTTATTGCCCAGAGATATCGATGCTATTAACTGATCCAGATCAACATTGTTTAAACTTAACCATTCGGTAGATACTTCCTTTACGTTTAAATTGTTGTATATAATCCTAAACCGGTCTTTGGGTTTGATGATTTTTTTTATGTGTCCCTTCAAAGAATTCAATACATCCTGTTTGCCATAATTGGTATTGCTGGAATGATGATCTACTATGAATACAACTTTCTTTTGCTCCAGGGTATCTATGCCCAATAGCTGTGCCGGATCCAGACAAATCTGATAATACCCAAACGAAGAATTTTCGGATGCTTTAGCTGTCTTGAGTATTATGTTTTCTTTGGGTTGGTCCAACCTAAAGGTGAAAGAATTAATGGCACCACCCGTTCCCGAATACTTGTTGGCCGATATACTGGCCGTAGCGTATTCTCCTTCCTGACCATCCACTTTCGTAACAAAATTTACGCCGTTGCTGATCAAAGGTGTCAAAGGTGTATCTTTCTTATAAACTGATACTTTCACTTCCGGACGGGGGTAACTCAATGCAAACATACTCAAAGGTAATTCTATCGCATCATTTTCATCCGAAGCCACCAACATGGTGAGTTTTACCTTTCTGGATTTCTTTCCGGGCAAAGGGAAAATTCTAAACTCATAAGCGTCTTCATAATTCTTATACAAAATACTCGGGTCCTTCCTCCTATTGACAATGCCTTCATAGATATTAAAAGCCGTACTCCTTTCTAAGATGTCGGCCTGCATAATGGTATCTTCCACCCATAGCCAGGAATCAGTGAAGGATGCATACTTGGGAAGTCTGAAGTAATGAACTACTTCAAATGTATCATATTCTGAAAAATACTCAAAGGGATTGCCCCGATAGGTCATGTATAAATCTACCTCATAAAATTTGCCTGCCGGTCGGATGACAAAGGATACGTCCTCAATGGCGGCCTGACTGTGGCTCCACCATTGCCGGGGGTCATTGATAAACAATTGTTCACAGTTGTAACATTGTCCCAGCAGCCTGGAAGAATGGATTACCAACAAAATGATGATCAGGAGTAAAAACTGGAACTTTTTCATGGTTAGTCTTTGATTTTGTTCCTTCAAATTTAATAATTTAAAAGGTCAAAGTCCAGCTTTGGTCGGGTATATTATACCATGAACCTGCATTTTAGCTGTGTCAACGACATTTCCGGGCTGTAGAAAAGCCAATTCAATCTATACTTATAGTATTTTGATAAGGCTCAATGGTGCAGATTAGGCCTTAACCACTTTCAAAATGTAAACCTTTCCTTTGACGGTGATCCTGAATAGGTAAATTCCACTTTTCAGATTACTGCCATCAAATTCAGCAACCAGGCCTTCTTCTCCACGTTTCCAATCGAGGTGAATGGAAATGATTCTTCCAGTGAGGTCTATCAATTCGGTTTTTTCTACATCATCAGGGTTTTCAACGCCCTTCAAAGTAAGTTTAACCACGTTGCAAAATGGATTGGGGGCAGACATGAAAATGCCTTTGTCAATGTTGTGATCTTCAACATTAACCGTGTTAATAGACTCGTCTTCACAGTCCATACAAGGTGCCTGCATACCAGGTTCGAGTGCCAAAAAGGCGGTCTGCCTAGACAATACCCTACTCTCTATACTGGTCTCAACTATGGTAAGCAAATGTTCAATGTTGGAAGCAACAAGAGATTCAAGGTAAATGATTTTTCCCATGGCCTGACATTGCTTGTATATATTATCTTCCTTTTCTATGGTGTCATTATGTACATAATAAGTATTGGAAATTATACTATCCTTAAACTTAGCGGTTACTTCCAGTATAAAAGGGAACCCACCTTTGTATTTTCCAACCTGTGTCGATCGGTTCCCATATTTTATAGGATAGATTTCGTAGGCAAATCCTCCGTTAGGGGTAATTCGGTAATCCACAAATTCTAAAAGATTATCGAGTCGATTGTTTTTTAGATTTTGTAAATGAGAGTATATCTTATTTTTATCACTGTCAAAAAGCATGGTACTGTAGCTGCCATGGGTTAGGGTGGTGATCAGTTTGTAGAACAATTCATTTCCATAATAAGTGGTTCCATTATAGGTAGTGAATCCAATATCCGGGTTAAATAAATTAAAGTTTAAAACCAGGGTTTGCCTCAAACTGCCAAAATGGGCGAGGAGTTCATCCCTGAACGACAAGGCATCTGAGTTCTTTACGATGTTTGAATCATCACTCATCACAAAAAGTACTCCATCCTTTTCATCTTTTACGCGATCGTATGCTTCATACAAAAGTGCTCTCAAAATACTACTGTTGCCAAGTTCTATGTTTTGCAGTAATTCATCCAATTGGTCCAAATCGTCAAACGACAACCAATCTTGTGTGATTTCTTTGGGTGTAAGTTGATTGTACAAAATTCTGAATGAATCTCCTTCCTTAACCATCGCCGAAATCTGAGTTTTACATGCTTCTATAATTTCAGATTTTGATAATAAAGTATTGTCTGAATCATAATCCAAAACAAATACATATTTGTTTTTTTCAAGGGTATCAAGTCTCATCAATTGGGATGGATCCACACTCAATTGAAATAAGCCCTCCTTGCTCTCTGAAGTCCTTTGTGTGGCTGATAAATAAACTTCCTTCTCTGGTTGTGCAAATTTAAATTTTAAAGCAGAGTGTTCTCCATCGCTGGGGTCATAATCTGTGTTCTTGATTAAGGCATTTTTATATGGACCATATTCCTGGTGTGTCCCATCATTAAATTGGATGCCATTACTCAAAACAGGAATGAGCGGTGAATCTTTCTCATAATGAATTAAATTTACGGTGGGTACGGGCAAAGAATTGTTAAACAAGCCAAAGGGAAGATCTATTTGATCGTTTTCATCGCTAGCCACTAAAAAACTAAGTTTTACCTTTCGGCTTCCTTTGGGTAATATGGGGAATATTCTGAATTCATATTTACTATCCTGGTATTTGTACAATATGCTTGGATCCTTCCGGCGCTTTACAATTCCCTCATACGTGCTATACGCCGCAGACCTTTCATAGATATCTGCCTGCATGATCACCCCATCCACCCAAAGCCATGAATCTGTTATAACTGCATTATTTGACAATCCAAAGTAATGAACAATTTCAAGTGAATCGCCTTCATAAAAATTTTCAGGATTGGTCAGATGGTAATTCATGTAAAGGTCAACCTGGTAAAATTTCCCCACCGGCTTTACAACCGCACTTACATTGTCAATATACAGCCAACTAAACTTCCACGGTTGTTTGGGATCCTGGGCCCTCATGTTACAGCTGTTGCATTGCGCGCAAACTTCAGCACCCAACATGAAAAAAACCTGGAAGAATAAAAGTTGGCTTATTAATTTTTTCATAAGGAGAAATTATTATGCTAATATAATAAATTAGGACGATAAGTCTTTCATATATGCACTAATGCAAGTCTTATACTTACTTTTTGTTAATTGCGACGACAGTTTTTTCTGGCACTTGGAAGTTTGGCGGATACATATCTTCCAAAAACGGCAACCGCTTTCGATAATCATACATAGCATCAAAATCCGGTTCAAAGGAAATTAAACCCTCCTGATTATCCATTTCTGCTACTATGTTGCCCTTAAAATCGACTATCAAGGAACTGCCCGGATATGCGTTTCCATAATGGTCAACACCCACTCTGTTGACACCCACTACATAGGCCTGGTTTTCTATGGCCCTGGCTATGAGCAATTGCCTCCATTGTCCGATCCTGACTTCGGGCCAATTGGCAGCGTAAATTAGTAAATCGTAAGGATTACCACTTTGCTGAAAAGATATGTACGGAAACCTCAAATCATAACAAATCAAAGGTCTGATAACTACTTCATTAAAGGAAAATTGTATGATTGCTTTGCCTCCCAGATACCCTCTTCCCTCACCTCCCGGCACAAAAAGATGTACCTTGTCATAGGCGTATTCTTCTCCATCCTCGCTTATCCCAAGCCAACGGTTGTACATCTTCGCCCCTGTAGCAACAGCCACACTGCCGGCTATAGAATATTGCCCCGTGCGCGCCTTTTCCTTCATCCATTTTACAATGACAGCGTAATCTTCTGCACCCAATTCGTCAGGATGCAATAAATAGGAAGTAGCAAATAATTCAGGCAATAAAACGAGACTCCCCACCTCTGCCTTCTCCAACAGCCGATCCAGATCAGCCAGGTTTTCTGATAGTGCACCCTTCTTAGGACAGTTTTGTACCATAGTTAGTATCATGCCACATCCATTTGGACCTCAATTTAATGGCATTTACGGAAGTATCAAAGCAGCTGATTTCCCGGATGATTCAAAGCATAGGATAATAAGCAGGACACGGGCAACAAAAACCTTAACGCATTACTGCCACCGGCATTTCCTTGTCATAATCTCCATAGATGCTTGGCGTCTGCGCATTTTTGGTATGGTGCCTTACATTGAGGTAGATGTAGTTGAAAAGCTCGTCAACCGATATGATGGTATCGTCATTGGTATTTGCGTCGCCTTTCAGGCCCTGTATCAGGTAATGACTGAAAACCCCATGCCGCATGCCGGAGTATTCCAGTGAAACTTCATCTTTTTTGGAGGATGTAATGATGGCTGTTCCTCCTGTGCTCTTCGAAAAACGGGTGTAAAAATCCGTTAAAGCCATCTGATAGGGAGTTTTGGTTGCATACATGCTTCCGGAGTGACAAGCGTCTGTAATATATATTTTATGTTGCGCACGGGATGCTTCAATGAGCTGAAGCATGTCTTCGTAGGCAAGCAAGTTGTTGCTGCCATCAAAATCATAAGGCACAAAAGAGCCGTCTAAGCCGTGCCCCGACATGTAAAGTAAGATGACATCATTTTCATCTGCCTTGCCAAAGGTTGATCCTATTTCTTTTAATATATTTTTTTTGGAGGCTGCATCATCAATTAATATACTGATGTGGTCATCCGGTATGGCACCGCCTTCAGGGCTTTTCAAAAATGCATACAAATGGTAGGCATCATCATCGGTATACCGCAAAGAGGCCATATGATTGTAACTGGCAATGCCCACCACAACGGCAAATATTTCGATTTCATTGGTTTTCTCCTTAGTGTGCTGCTCTTTGCTCAAGTTTACCAAAGCTTCTGTTTCATAAGATCTTTGTTTTAGCGCGCCAAACTCCCAGATTCCGCTGTACACGTTTCCATCTTTTTTAGTCATGGTCCCAAAACCATGCGGGCCGTGGCTTTTCCAGCTGCCCTTATATACATCCCCGTTGGCGTATTGGCAACTGCCCTCTCCGGCGGGTTTGCCACCCACAAAATCTCCGGTAAACAACGACCCGTCCCGGTAGCGGTACTGTCCCTTTTCTCCATCACAGTAAGCGGTATTGCAGTCCTTAACTTTTCCAGTGTGACCAGCCTGACTTTTACTGTCGGCAGATGAAAAAATGGGCTGGTTTTTTTGAATTTTGGAGACCAGTACATTGTCCTTCCAATCTCCTTCGTAACTGCTTCCATCGGTCTCTGTAAACCTGCCTCTACCGTTGAAGTTGCCATTGACAAAAATGCCTTCATAACTCGATCCATCGTGAAAAAAGTAAACCCCCTGACCTGAAGGATAATCGTTGTACCAGTTGCCTTTGTAAACATCGCCATTGGCATACATCATTTTTCCCTTGCCTTGACGTTTATCGGCCACAAAGTCTCCCTGGTATTCGTGCCCGGCAGCAAAGACATACTTGCCATTGCCCTCTTTTTTTCCATTCTTAAAAATACCGGTAAAATAATCGTTGCTGGCATACCTCACGGTTCCCCTTCCGTTGAAGTTGCCCATTCTGAAACTGCCCTGATAAATGGATCCGTTTTTGGCCTTGTATGTACCCTCTCCATTGTAGCAGTCGCCTTTCATACACTGACCATGCAGCTGATTGAAGGCAAATAAAAGGACTGTGATTACCACTCCAATTGATCTCATAATTCAATAATTATTACCGGTGTGAATGTTTAAATAGGTGTAGAGTGGTAGTGATCGATAAAAGCAAATTATATTTGCAAATATAACTGGAATCGATTTTCCAATATTGTTAATTAATTGATAAAAAAACCAATGAAGTACATTTTATTACTCAGTATGACGGCCACCATGTTCTTTGCGGCCTGTAAATCTTCAACAAAAAGCACGGCAAATCAAGCGAGTATGCCCGTTTATGGCGAAGATTTTAAGGTTGGTAAGGTCCTCACTTACGACCAACTATTGGCCCAGCTAAAACCGGGCAAAGATATGGAAGTACAGGTGGAAGGCCTGGTAGATGGTGTTTGCCAGGTCAAAGGCTGTTGGATGAACATCGTTTCTGACAAAAATCCGGATGCCGAAAAGATGTTTGTCAAGTTTCATAACTACAGCTTTTTTATGCCCAAAGATCTTTCAGGCAAGAAGGTAATCATGAAAGGCAAAGCTTATGTCGAGGAAACTTCGGTCGACGAACTGAGACACTACGCTGAAGATGAAGGCAAATCGAAAGAAGAAATCGCCAAAATCACCCAGCCCAAAAAAGAGTTGAAGTTTATGGCAACCGGCGTAAAAATAAAGGGTTAACTGATTGTTGACCCGTTTTGCCAGTCTTCACTGCAACTGATAAAATTTAATTTTCCGTCACCATCAGAGGCCATCAGAATCATTCCTTTGGATTCTATGCCTCTGATCTTGCGCGGAGCAAGGTTGGCAAGCAACGTAACCTTTTTGCCTATGATGGCATTGGCCTCGTAATGTTCTGCTATACCACTTACCACGGTTCTTTTCTCAAAGCCCAGATCGAGCTCAAGTTTTAAGAGTTTATCCGCTTTTTCTACCTTTTCTGCCTTGAGAATGGTGGCCGTGCGCAAATCCAGTTTTACAAAATCTTCATAGCTGATTTCCGGCTTTAAGGCTACCATTGTCTCGGCCTCTTCTTTTTCTTTGGTATCAGACACCGGCTGCTTGAGTTTTTCAATCTGTTTCTGAATAACCTCATCTTCAATCCTGCTGAAAAGGTGCCTTGGCTCTCCTATGACATGGTCCTCAGGCATTAATGCTTCGCCTTCACAAAGTTTTTCGAGCAAGTCATTCAACTCTCCATTCTCTGTAATAGCCGGAAGGCAAAGTAATTCTCGCATCTTATCGGATGTGAAGGGCAAAAATGGCCGGCAACACACACTCAAAGCGGCCGCATACTGCAGACACACATTGAGAACCGTTCCAGTAGTCTCAGGATCCTCTTTAAATAACTTCCACGGTTCATTGTATTGCAACAATTGATTGCCCCGGGTAGAAATGTCCATCATTTTTTTCAACGCCGACCTGAAATCAAATCGACGGAGCGCATCATTCATCTCCTGAATCTCGTCGTGCAATACAATAAGTTCAGTGTCAAAATATTCGTATTCATCACCTCCTGATCCCAGGAAGGTGGTATCCAGATCCAATTCTGGTACCCTGCCTTTGTAGAATTTATGAGTCAATACTACAACCCGATTGATAAAATTGGCAAGGTTGGCAACCAGCTCATTGTTGTTGCTGTCCTGAAAAGCCTTCCAGGTAAATTCACTGTCTTTGAGCTCGGGCATGTTCTTGATCATGCAATACCTGAGCTCATCTACCTGATCCGGCAATTCATCCAGGTATTCATGAACCCAAACTGCCCAGTTTCGCGAAGTGGAAATTTTCTGTCCTTCGAGATTCATAAACTGATTGGCCGGCACATTGTACGGAAGACTGTACCCTCCATGCGCTTTTAAGATGGCCGGAAAAATCAGGCAATGAAATACGATATTGTCCTTTCCTATAAAGTGGATCAGCGCACTGTCATCTTTACACCAATAGTCTTTCCAATCTTTATTATGGTCGGCAGCCCATTGTTTGGTGGCTGATATATAACCAATGGGGGCATCCATCCATACGTATAATTTTTTACCCTCATGACCGGGTATTGAATGGGGAACGTCTACACCCCAATCCAAATCTCGGGTCATAGCCCTGGGTTGAAGTCCGCCTTCAATCCACGACTTGCACTGACCCAGCACATGGTTTTTCCAGTCTTCGGGATCGTGGGTTTGAACACCATCCACAACTCCGGTATTGATCCATTCCCTGAGCCAGGCTTCGTATTTATCCAAAGGCAGGTACCAGTGTTTGGTGGATTTTAATACAGGTGCCTTACCGCTTAAAACAGACCTCGGATTCTTGAGATCGGTAGGACTAAGGCTGGTGCCACAAGATTCACATTGATCGCCGTAAGCGTCCTGAAAACCACATTTGGGACAAGTACCTTTAATGTATCGGTCTGCCAAAAATTGGCCGGCTTCTTCATCGAAATATTGTTCGGATTCTATTTCTGTAAATTCTCCTTTCTCGTAAAGCGTCTTAAAAAATTCCTGTGATGTTTCATGGTGAAGGGGACTGGATGTTCGGTGGTAAATATCAAACTTTATACCCATCCGCTCAAAGGTAGTTTCAAAAAGAGCATGGTATTTGTCGACGATGGCCTGGGGCGTAAGCCCTTCCTTGAGCGCTTTCATGGTTATGGCTGCCCCGTGTTCATCACTGCCACAAACATACACCACATCTTTTCCCATCAGTCTTAGGAATCGTACATACATATCTCCACTCAGATAGGCGCCGGCCAGGTGACCAATGTGCAAGGGTCCATTCGCATAAGGCAAGGCAGAGGTGACAATGTATCTGGAAAATTCTCTCATGTACAAGCTCTTAAAAAGGGCGAAGATAACGATCTTTTTTGGCTTATGCACAAAATAACAAAGGGCAGCACGAGACTACCCTTTGAACTTATTTTTGAATGGTTTATCGCTACCAGAAAATGGTGACGTCACCCTTTCCTTCGTACCGACAAAACTCACCTACGTCGTACCTTACATACCATACGTACACTTCAGGTGGATATCTTTCTCTGGAACCTGAACTGCCCGAGCCATTAGGTATTCTGGCATCCCATCCATCTTCAATGTTCGTGGAAGAAAATACTTCTTTTCCCCATCTGTCGAAAACGTGCATTTCAAAATTGCGCACTTCTGCACTGTCTACGCCACATTGGTTGATAGCCCTGAACAATTTATTCTCCGCTTGGGCACTATCGGTGGCAAACACAATTTTGGGGAACCTCAAACAGGCTATACCCAATTTACCGGTATCATAATCATCACTGCCCGTCTGATTGCAGGCATCGGTTACGGTAACACTGTACTTGCCTTCTCCTTCTACCAATGCTTCACTGGAAGTAGATCCGCCCGCACTCCAGGCATAACTTACAATTTCATTGTTGGTGCCAATGGCAAATGCTACTGCACTTAAGCCTATTTTACCGGTCCTGCAATAAGAGTTTTGTTCAGATGGTTTTATCTCTACCGTTGGTGCAGGCAACCAAATGCTGGCATCTACCACTATAGCTGCGGTAGCTGTATTGTTACAGTTGTCAGTTACCGTCAAAATATAAGTGCCCAAAACTTTAGGCCTGATAACGTTGGTCGTATCATTACTGTTCCATTTATACCTATAGCTTCCTCCACCTCCAAGACCTATGCC
>CALJKQ010000272.1 GCA_937973565.1 uncultured Saprospiraceae bacterium
GAATAGTTGCGGTGAAAGTCAGCCCACCTGCTTTACAGTTTCATTGCTTGAAAGGCCCGTTCTGGATATCCCGCAGCTACTCTCTGTATGTGAAGATTCTATCCTCGAGGTTTCTATGCTCAACAACCAGGTCGCGGGAGCAAATTATCAATGGTCCTACAATGGTGCCACACTGGTGGCAGGTAACCCCAACGCATTTAATCCGATTTCCCTTAGTTACCCCAATGCAGGCACCTTTACACTGAGGCTTAATGCAGCCAATAAAGAATGTCTTGCCAACGAAGCAGTATCCCAGGTAACCGTTATACCTACCATACAGCAGACTCAAATTCAGTACATAAGTTATGCCGACAAAATTGAAGTCAGTTGGAGTGCAGTACCTTGTGCCGCTGCCTATAAAATCTACAGACAGGGTAGTTATCTTGGGTCAACAACATTTACCCAAACTGTTTTCGACCAATTATCGCCCGGGCAGTCTTTTAATGTTACCATTGAAGCCGTGGGGGCTGGTTGCGCTTGTGGCATTTCTTCCGTTTCTGCAGTAGTGTCAACCTTGTCTTGTGATGAAGTTTCCATTTCGCTTAGCGCACCGGATTTCATTATTTGCGAAACCGACTGGGATTCACCTTTGGCATTGACGGCTCAGATAAATGGTTCGTTATCCAATGGCATCAGTCAATGGTCAGGAGTCGGCGTATTGACCAGCAATGAATTTTTGCCACGTATTGCAGGCGCAGGTTCACATAAGGTCTACTTTTCTTACGCCGAATTGGGTTGTAATTACAAAGATTCAATAGTCTTTTTAAATGTAAAATCTCCGGATGCCTCCTTGCTGGCAACAGATCCTGAATGCCAGGAGGATCAAAGTGGATCCATCCAGCTCACTCCCCTTGGAGGTGGTGGACAATACAATTACATTCTGGATGGTCAACCCATGCAAGGTCCCAATATATCAGGGGTTAGCATTGGCAGTCATAATCTTGAGATCGTTGATGGCAATGCCTGTAAGATCATAAAAACTTTCAGCATCAATCCTCCTACTTTCCCTACTGTGAGTTTTATCATGGATGAAGGACCTTTTTATGACAATGAAAATATTCCTATCACCCTCAAAGAACTGGTAAGTGAGCAAAGCCTTATTGATAGTGTTGAGTGGTACGTGAATGGTGAATTATACTGCAAAGGAGACTGTTTTACTCCGAATTTCAGCTTTCAACAGGGTGGTATTTATAATCACCAGGTAGTGGTGTTTTACAAAGATTGCGTCATGGAAAAAAGCTTTGACATCATTGTTAAAGAAACACCCAAGGTTTTTATTTCCAATGTATTTTCACTGGATCCCAAAGCTGGCGAAAACAGTGGCTGGAAGGTAATGTCCAATGATGAGGGCCTGATCATTAATTTTGTATCTGTTTATAGCCGATGGGGTGAAAAAATGTTTCACAAAGAAAATTTTGTCGTCTCCGATACTCAAAACATGTGGGACGGAAGATTCAACGGCCAATTGGTGTTGCCCGGCGTTTATGTATATCAATTAAGCTACACCAACGAAAAGGGTGAAGACAAAATTATGACCGGAGATATCACAGTTATTCGATAATAAAGCTGTCCATCAAA
>CALJKQ010000273.1 GCA_937973565.1 uncultured Saprospiraceae bacterium
TATGAGCGTATCGGCTTTGCTGATGGCCAGCTTTATCACAAAATTGTTGGGCATAGGATCACCAACCAGAGACCACACTCCTACTCCATCAAAACGATATACGCCGCTGGTAAATACACCGGCATACAATTGACCGGCCTTATTGGTAACCAAACATTTCCCCAAACCGGGCAGGTTGTAGGTAATGTCAGTCCAGCTATTACCATCCCACTTAAAGACAGCTCCCGCGGTATTCATCATATAAACAATGCCATTCAAACCCCTGGCAAAATCAGACACCAACGTAGTAGATCCACCCAGCCCATTGTTGATGGCTACCCAGCTACCGGCATTGTATTGATAAATACCGTGTGCACCGGTTCCACAATATAGTTTGTGGTCTGTGGCAACTTCCACATCTCTTATAATGGAATCCGGCAAGCCCTGACTTATGTTGAGCCAGGTCTGTCCTTCATCCGCAGATTTAAATACGCCATAGCTTACAGTTCCGGCATAGATCACATTGTTGCTACCCGCGGCAAGACAGGTAACATCTTCGTTGGGGGTACTCATTTTTTGCCAGCTCACCTGCGCCATAAGGCTGCACTGCACCAGAAAAAATAATTGTACGACAAACTTAACCCTAACCATTCTTTTTTGAATGTTGATCGAAAGATAGATACCATTTTCTACCTTATTGCTTACAGACTTCCTTTATTTTACTTACTTTTTATTTAATTTTGAATTACAGGTTTTTTACATATTTTATATTGATAGAGCTTCTGTTAAAATATTTTATTCTATTTTTTGAAAAATTTCCAAATCATTTCAAACATTTGGTGAAGGATAAAAAAGCCCTGACAACCATTTACACAACATTACTTTTAATCCATTTACATTTGCATCATCATTTTAGTTGAAAATTATTAGAAATCAACCGCGTTTTTTAAGTCGGTTGTACTTCTGGTAAGTCAATAAATATTAACTTTATGTTAAATTAAGCTAAAGTCTTATGAAGGACATTGCCGACCTGTTGGGCAGAATTTGTATCGCTATGATTTTTGTTTACGAGGCCATTGATACAATGTTGTTTTTCAACAACACCAAAAGGACGATGGCTGAATACGGACTCAACTGGAAACCGGATTTGGTTTTGGGCATTCTGGTAGCATTTCTAATCCTTGGCGCCATCATGGTGTTGATTGGTTATTATGCCAACGTGGGCGCTATCTTGCTGCTTACCTACTGGCTGCCCTTTACCCTCATTGTCTATTCCTTTTGGAATGACCCCCAGCCACTGCAACGACTCAATGCTTTGTACTTTATGAGAAACCTGGCGGTTTGTGGTGGCCTTCTGCTCCTCATCGCCAACGGGGCTGGAAAGTACAGCGTCAAACGATTGATCCACGTGATGCGACTCCCCAAATAATGGCTAAATATACCTGTCTATTATTCGACCTGGACGATACCTTATTGGATTTCAAACAAGCGTCCCGAACCGCCTTTCAACTGTTCTATGAGCGGTATCTTTTGGATTCAGGCCTCACACCGCATGCTGCGTTCGAACATTACCACGACGCCAATCTGATGGTGTGGGAAATGTTTGAGCAAAACCAAATCAGCATTGATGAATTGAAGACCCGAAGATTTGAGTGGATGTACCAACATGCAGGGCTGTCCATTCCCTTCGATGAACTTCCGGCGCAATCCGACTTTTTTCTGGATGCTTTAATTGAATCCACGCATCTGCTGGAAGGTGCCGAACCACTGCTCACCCATTTGAGTTCACAATATCACCTCAGCGTCATTACCAATGGCATCAGCTATGTGCAGCATTCGAGATTAAAGAGGCTCAATATTGGGCACCATTTCCAACATGTGTTTATCTCGGAAGAAATCGGTCATTCCAAACCATCCGAAGGATTTTTCAACCATGTGCTTGATACGTTGATGGATCATCCGCCACAAAACATGCTGGTGATTGGCGACAGCCTCAATGCCGACATAGCCGGTGCCCTGCAAGCCGGTCTGGATGCCTGTTGGTTTAACCCACATGGCTTGACCCATTCGGGCAAATACGCCCCGCATTACGAAATACGAAGCTGGCAGGAATTTACTGCACTTCTTTCCTGATTACCATTCGTCGAGCAAGGCAAAGACAATGCCGCACAGGGTTGCCTGACTAAAGCCGTACAACATCCAGGTACTTACCATCACTATATCCACATCGATGGCGCTGTAGGTAATCCACATGACGGGGATCAAACCCACCAGGGCGTACATGAGTCCAAACTCAACGCCTTTTACAAAAATGCCGCCGGGTAGAAACCGCCTGAATCGATTCCACAATACGGCCAGGGCAAAACTCAAAACAAAAGGGTGTAAGTAGAAATAAACATCCCTGCTGCCGTCTGAATTGAAAATGGGATTGATGTAATCCACAAAGAGATCCGGTTTCAAGTGAATGGCTGCATACAAACTTCCAAAGCTGGCCAGAAACAGCGCAGCGCCGGCAATCAATCCTTTCTTTAAAATTCCGGTAAATGGATTCGGCATAGGGCCTTGGTTGGGTTGCGTGTTTTCCATGATCAACAATTTTATTTTCTATACAAACTAGTTCAACGGCTTAAAAAAAAGCGTAAACTCTACCAATAATTCATTTTTTACTTTAATGGCTCCTCCCAGCTTACTGGGCGGCTTCAACTGAAAATCGCTGAATAATATTTGTTTGGTCCCCACAAGCTGCAAGAAACCCTGAGCCTTGGGCACTACTGCAAAATTGATATTCATCCTTCGGGTAACACCGGCCAGTTCGATTTCAGCTTCTCCTTGCAAGTGTCCGGCTTGCGTGAGTTTTTCCAAATCCTTGTCAAAACCTACAAAACGAATCTTCATCAATGGATAATCCTTCGCTTTGAGGGTCTTCTGAAGGTCTTTGGTCATGATTTTGTGGTGACAGTCAAAACGTGCTACCTGGATCGACAACTCACCTCCTGCTTTTACTTTTTCTCCAACTCCCGCCATCGTCCAGATGGTATCCGTCCTGCCATATTCCGGCACTTCGCAGCTAAAACTGTTGATGTTGGTTTTGCCATCTACCCACAGAATGCTGTGACTGGCCAAAACCCAGTACTGAGGCCCGGCCGGAAGGGTCATCCACCAAATCAGACAACTGATCCACATTCCGGTAAACATAGAAAAAAGTTTTGAAGGTTAAAAGAAAGGAGTTGAATGAAAACCACCCAACTCCTTAAAAAGATTATCAATGAAAACCTCTTAGATAATTGTATCAGCTTAGAAACCTACAACTGCCTCGATTACGAGACCATTGAATTTGGCTCCGCTTCTGATATCAGTTCCTTTGAAACCGTCGTATTTCTGATTTACATATTCGCCTTTCAACAAAAGGTTTTTAGTAGGGAACCATCCTGCAGCGATGGCAGTTCTGGTTACGTTTACGTCATCTGTATAACCATTCAATCTGCTGGTTACTTTGTTGTATTTGGCTCCTATGAATACTTGTTCATTTGCAAGGAATCTGTAGATCAATTCACCTGCCATCTGGGTTGTTTTTCTGTTGGCACCATCGTATGCATCTGGTTTTTCGTTAACGGTTTTACCGGTTGCTTGTTCGTAAGTACCAAAGAATTCCAAACCTTTGAATTTAACAAATGGGTTGATGATCCATGTATTCAATGTATTGCTCATACCTGGGTTGAACCTGCCGCTGAATGCTTCTGCAGTACCGTTGGTAGAAGCAGCTGTTTCAATAACTCCGAAGTATGCAGATCCTGTTCTGTCGCCACCAAACAATGTCAAACCTGGAGAAGATGCGTTGTTGTACATAGAAGCACTCAATCTGAATCTCAGGTCGTCATTGAATTTTTTGTCGTAAGCCAACTTAAAGTAGATAGATGGATTTTTTCCAACAATAGAGTCAGCCTTGCCCGTACCAATTACAGGAGCAACACCATAATCACGGATGTTATTTCTGATCAAACCGTTGGTAACCCCAATCATACCCATGAAACCATCAACCGGGAAGATGTACAATTCACCACCAATTTCTGTAGCAAATTCATCCATTACGTTGTTGTCTGCAAAAGCGTTGAAGATAGCATTACCTCCATCTGATCTTCTGAAGTGAGTGTCACCGTAGTTGATCTCCATGTGACCGATTTTTACTCTCAGGTATTTTTCAAACCAACTTGGATTGCCAAACATAGAAAGTTTATCGATTTGGATGTAACCACCTTTTACCCAGAATTCGTTGTGGTGTCTTGCAGCCATATAGTTTTCCAGGAAAATTCTGATACCATCACCCAACTGTACGTCGAAGTTCAAATTGGCAGCTGCCAGGTTAAAGCCATTACCCAGTGGATACAAAGCAAGTTTTTTGGTTGCAGATGTATCTACGTTTTCATGGCTGAGCATCTGATAGCCCTGACGGAAACTACCACCGATATTTAATTTAAATCCCTCATAGGCCATGGTTTCGGTTTTGGAAGGCTCGTATACGTTGATTCCGGTTTGGTCGTACGCTCTGGAATACTGTATTTTTTGAGCTGTCACTTTGGTTACCATAACGATCACCAAAAGAAGTGCGAAAAGTTTAACTAACGATTTCATAAAGAATTGTTTTAAGGTTTACAAATGTTATTTGTTGTCTTTTTATTTTATCGGTTTTTGGGAACTAACTTCCTAATTAACTTCATTCATTTTATTGGCGTTGAAGTTGAACTTGAGCGTTACTTCATTGCCTGTTTTTACAGCACCCAACATAAAGGATGGAGGATCCATACCAAATTCTTTCATAAGCAGTTTTTTCTCAGTAGTTACATTGATGGTTCCTGCTTTGTTGGGCTTTAGATAAGCCACCAAGGGTACTTCCAATGTTTTGCCGGCTATGGTAAGGTTTACCTTTGCATTTACAGTATAGGTAATATTGTCTTTGGTAGAAACAGTGGCATCTTTCAAGGTTGCGGTAATGTTGGCGTTTTTGTCTGCTTTCAATGCTTTGTAAGCATTTTTGTCCATACCATCTTTACCACTTTTTAAGGCTTTGGAAGGAATAGAGAATGTCATGCTTACTACATCGGTAATCTGACCGGCATCATTGGTTGTTACACCAATGGTACAATCGCCATTTGCTGCTTTCATTTCCCAGTCGTGCATGGTAGAGGTTCCTGCAACGGTAACAGCTGCTGCTTTAGTGGAATACTTATCCTGTGCATTAACCAATACAGGTAAGATCAGCAGAAAAAAGAGTGTTACTCCATTAAACATCATTGATTTCATGATAAATCTTTTTTTAATTAACAAATACAGTACATGATTACGGCAGTCAGAAAATGCGTCATATGACGGCGGTTAGCGATACCCATGATGGTCGTTTAGCCCCTTTTTAACTCAACATTGAAAGGATGGTATATAAATATTATGTGTGTGGGGCTCATTCTTTTGGGAATGGTGCTGCTTCCACCGGTCAATGTTTCCGGGTACTTTCCTGCCCCAGTTGAGTTATCTTATTATATAAGGATGAAAATACTTTTCCCTGCATCCGGAAAAGAACAAAAGTTATTACATACTTTCTTTAATGAATGGTTTTGCCGTCGGCGTCCAGATTTTTCATGATCTCCGCTTCAAAGGCCAGATACTCCTGCCATCTTTTCCTCACCTTCGCTTCTCCACCATATAAAATGGCAAGCTCCAGAAACATTTTGTAATGCCCCGCTTCCGACACCATTAGGTCATGGTAAAAACTTCGCAGCTGTTCGTCTGAGATATGCAGCGACAACAACCTGAAACGCTCTGCACTCCTGGCTTCTATCAAGGCACATACCAACAGATTTTCTATCAGTGCTATTTCCCGGTTGCCTCCCTTTCTGAATTTGTGTAAGGCCAGCACATATTCATCCCTTCGCTGGTGACCGAGGTTCAACCCTCGCTTTTCCATCTCGCGCAATACCATGCGGAAGTGGCCCCATTCTTCGGTAACGACCGGACACAATGCTTGCAACAGTTCCTTTTTATCGGGATATTGCTGAATGAGTGAAATACAGGTAGAGGCTGCCTTCTGCTCACAAAAGGCGTGATCGGTAAGTATATCTTCCAGCGACATCTCCGCCATGTTTACCCAGCGCGGATCCGTAGGAAGGTGAAGACCCAGCTTGGTTTTGTCAATCATGGTTCAGACAACGAATTTGTCTTTGCAAAAAATCTACGTCGTAAACAGTGTAATCCTCAAAGCCGGTTGACCACATTACCCCAAAGCTGTCGAGCCAGCCATTTTCCAGCATGGAAAAATCCTGATCATTGGACAAGGTGCATCTGACCTTATAAATGGTCTCCGAACTTTGTTTATCCAGATAAGGCTCCTGCACTTCCAGGATCTTCAAAAACACTCTCTTGCCATTGATGTATTGCAACCGCAGGAAATCGGTTTTGTGGATTACTCCATAACTGCGCATCACATCCTTGGAGGCAAACCGGGCTTCTACATCAAAACTGTACTTGCCGTTGTGTTTGTCGGCCGAAATGCTGATGGTGAGAAAATCTTTTAGCTTAAAGTAATTTTTCATTTTTTCGGGTGTATAGGTAAGCAGCTGCTGTTGCTCCAGGGTCACCCTCTTTTTCTTGCTGGTCTCATCTTTGCCCTTGAATTTTACGGGACAATCTGCCATCATGTCCTTTTTTTTGTCATCGTCTATCTTGTTGATGACCATTTTTTCTTTTTTCTCCTCTACCACCGGAGGGGGAGCTGCCTCTTCTTCTATGGGCAATTGCGGTTCCACTACCGGAGGCATTACCTCTTCTTTGGGTGTTTTGATTTCTCCTTTGGCAATGGCTTCCTGTTCTATGATGAGGTTCTTGATACTAGCCGTGATCTTGTCGTACTCTTTATCACACTGCGCCATATCTTTTTTGGCGGTCTGTTGTTTGGCCTTTACGTTGTTTTTTTCTTCTTTGGTCAAGGCACGCTGGGCATCGTAGTCCAGTATGGCCAGCAGTCTTTCATACTTGGCAAGTTCGAGACGATTTCTTTGTTCTGTCGTCAACAGTTCCCTGTAGGCTTCTATACCCTCCTGCGACCAATGCGCTTTTTCACTCAACAATTGATCTACATTCGATGAAACAAAGTTGCTGGCCCCATCTACCACGATGTCCTGCCCACTCTTACAGGAAATTTGTTTTTGAGCCGTCAATGGCAGCCAAACCGAAATCAACAAGGCACTGAGCAAAAAAATCTGTTTCATTTACCGAAATATAGAGGGCAAAAGTACGAAAAAAGGGGGAGTTATTCACATGGGACACCTACGGCGTCCGTTTATCTTTCGACTACACCCACACAACGGCAAGTCGAGAACCGCGAACCGAGAACCGCAAACCGCGAACCGCCATCCGCGAACCGTCATCCGAGAACCGCCATCCGAGAACCGCCATCCGAGAACCGTCATCCGCGAGCCGACAGCGGACAGCGGTAAGCCGAAAGCGGCAAGCGGTAAGCCGACAGCGGACAGCGGACAGCGGTAAGCCGACAGCGGTAAGCGGGAGAATCAATTAATCACCTTATCCGCACACGAGCTGCTTGCAAAGGCCTCGGGTTTGGCTTTGAAGGTATAGCCCATGCCCATGATGTAGCCCATGGCCTCCTTTAGTGCCACATTGGATTTGAAGGTGGGGTCGGTGTTGATATCAGCGTGCACCTCCAGCTCCACGTGGTATTGGTCCAGCAGGTTGCACAGCCGATAGGCAGTGGTCACCGATTTGGATACTTCGGTAATCATCCGCTCTTTGAGGCCCATTTTGCCGTTGAATTGTTCGTTTTCGATAAACATGAAGCCACCTTTCCCTTCCCGCAGAAATACAATGACGGTGGCAAATTCGATGTGCACCCCTCTTACCTGGGAATCAGACCCAATGCAAACCTTTAGACGGTTCCCGTCGGCCAGTTCACGAAGGATTACACGCTCTGTCTCCTCTTCAATGGTGCCGGAGAGTTTTTCTCCGTTCAATTTTCTCCACATAGCTAAAGTCTTAGTTATTCTTTCGGCCTATGGGATGTAAGCGAAATCAAATATAGGTAAAATAAATATGTTTCAGTATTATTATAATGTTAAGTCATCGGAAAGAGATTATCAATTTTGTCGTTAGATTTTGTCATCATTTTTGTGATCTGTTTCACATCTTCTCAAAATGTTTTCAGAAATATGGTTGCCAAGCGCAGAGCGGTTGGCACTAAGCGAATAGCATAATTGAACGGTTCTTCAGAGCAAAAAAATGATCCCTATGATCCAAAGGATTGAAGGGACCATTTTTAAGCGATGCTTCGCATCTGTCAAAAATGTCGCCAAAATAGGTTCTACCTTTTTCCCCACCCCCACAACGCTTCTCGTTGTGGGGGTTATTCACGGTGGACGCCTTCAGCGTCCTCTTTTTGAGTAACCAGTGTATTTTAGTGGAATTTCCAAAGCCAAATGAGGAACATGCAACCCAAAGCGCTATGCGCCAGGTGCAAATAGCGGACAGCCGAGATCGGTGAGCGGTGAGCCGTACGCGGTAAGCCGTGAGCGGTAAGCCGTGAGCGGTAAGCGGTAAGCGGTTACCTCGTTTTCAACACCAGCTTATCTGCCGCCGGGCGCTCTACTGCATATTGCCGGGTCGACAAACCATGATAATTATCCACCGTTAACTCAATGACATCAGAGGAGATCCATTTGTATTGGCCATTGAAGTTTTCGGTGAGACAGTCATCTCCAATACAGATGCCGCTTTCGCTGCGATCGATGTATTGGCCATTATCGAAAAAGATGAGGCCGTAGTCAAATTGGCCAAATCGGGAGGTACTTACATACTGCGCCTCCACCTGATTTTTAGAGGTTTGCAGCCACTGACCCAGGATCTGGACATTACCTATAGCTGCCTCCTCTTTTGTGCAGGAAAGGAGGCTAAAAATGGACAGGAGTAATAAAATTCTCATGCTACAAAAATAAGGAAAATCGACGAGACTGAGACGCGAGACGCGGTGACCGGAGACGCGAGACGGGGACGCGAGACGCGGTGACCGGAGACGCGAGATGGGTTGACCAGTGACGCGATACACGAGATGAATTACGAGCTGCGCGTCTCCGATAACGCGTCTCACGTCTCGCTAACGCGTCTCGGAATACCTCGCCATTTTTAACTGTTCCCAAAAGAACAAGGCAGCAATGCCACTCACGAGCAATAACAGCCACCACTTCCAAACCATACACCAGCACAGTCCAAAAAAGATAATGATGGAAGTAATGAGGATATAAACCACCGAAAAACCTGCTGAGGCTGACGCTTGGAGGGAGGCCACAAATTCGCGTTGTTTTACTTTGGCTTTGGCCAGACCAAAACCAGCCATTACTGGAGGTGCCCACAGTACCATGCCCACCAGGGCCAGGGGTAAGAGCAGCCAATACCAGCTGTGGGTACGGAAGGCAAGTACGGGAGAAACCCGCAAGGCATCGGGCACACTCACATTTTTAGGGACGGTGCTGTTGAGTTTTTTTTCTACTTCCTTGAGGTATTCGAAGATGCCGCTGCATTTTTGGATGCGGGGTAAAAAGGCGGATTTGCCGGGTTTGTTGTACATCAGCCAGGCTTGACGGAGGGAGGCTTCTTCTTCGCGGTCTTCGAGGTGGATCATGTTTTCTTTGACCCGGTCGTAGGCGTATTGGGTGAGTTGGTCCATTTTTTCTTTGGCTTCCCGGGCGTTGGTGGTGTAAAAATCTTTCACCGGAAATGCCTGGCCAACGCTCAACACTACCTCGTTGCCGGGTTTGGTGCTGGCGGAGAAAGTGACTCCCACCGGCAGGATGTGGAGGTCGAGGTCGGCGCTGCCATCAAGAGTTTGGAAGGCCATCCGCGCCATGCCCTTTTGAAAGGGACGGAGGTACATATCGGCATTGGTGCTGCCCTCTGCAAAGATGATGATGGCCTTGTTTTGTTGTAATACTTCTATGGTCTTGGCAATGGTCTTTTGGTTGTTGCGCAAGCCGGCGAAGCCATCACGGAACCTATAGATGGGTACCTGGTTAGTGCCGATCAGGAGGTGTTTGAGCCATGCCTTTTCAAACAAATCGCCCCGCACCAGAAAATGGAGGTCGATGGGAAAAGTACAGGCCATGATAATGGGTTCCAAAAATCCAGAAGGGTGGTTGGAAACGATGAGCAGGGGCTTATCTTTGGGTATGCGATCCAGGCCGTACACATGGATTTTGCGGTAATACACCCTCAGGATGAGGTTGGCAAAATAATATATAATTCGGTACACCATGAATTTATGTTCAAAAAGCAAATTAAATTTGCCAAAAAGTAGCCAACAT
Source organism: uncultured Saprospiraceae bacterium (assembly GCA_937973565.1). Lineage (GTDB taxonomy): Bacteria > Bacteroidota > Bacteroidia > Chitinophagales > Saprospiraceae > JADKBO01. The sequence goes on from CALJKQ010000273.1 coordinate 10,335, forward strand.
TACAAAATATTATTTGCCACCTACCTTTTAACCATTGGACAAAAATAAAAAATTAATTGTTATCGGCGGTCCTACCGCTTCCGGAAAAACGGCCCTGGCTGTTAAGCTGGCTCTCGAGCATGGTGCCGAAGTCTTTTCTGCGGACAGTCGCCAGATTTACCGGGAACTCAACATCGGCGTTGCCAGGCCCACAGCAGAAGAAATGCAGGGCATACCGCACCATTTTATCAATTGTGTGTCCATCCACGAAGATTACAGCGTAGGCAGGTACGAGGCAGATTTGTTGGGCGCCCTTGACACCTATTACCAAAGCCACGACACCGCCATCCTGGTGGGTGGCACCGGCCTCTACCTCAAAGCCATCACCCACGGTATAGATAGCTTTCCGGATATTCCCGAAGCCATCAACGCCCAATTGCAAGCCGAATGGGAGACCTCCGGACTGGACCCCCTAACTGAAGAATTGCTACAAAAAGACCCTGCCACCCATGCCACCCTCGACCTCCAAAACCCTCGACGCGTACTGAGGGCCTTAGCCGTCATCCGCGCCACCGGACAGCCCTTTTCTGCCTTCAAATCCGGAGAAAACAAAGAACGACCCTTTTCCATTGACTACCACATCATCCAGCCGGACCGGGATCAACTGTACGATCGCATCAACCGGCGGGTAAACCACATGATGGAACTGGGCCTCCTGGAAGAAGCCCGCGCCCTCTACCCTTTCCGCCACCTCAAAGCCCTCGAAACCGTAGGCTACAGCGAACTCTTTGATTACTTTGACGGCACCTGCACGCTGCAGGAGGCCATCGACAAGATCAAACAACATACCAGAAACTACGCGAAGCGCCAGACCACGTGGTTTCGAAGATACCCGTCGTAAAGGCGGCCAAATTGGCCGCCTCAACTAGTGCGGCCAAATTGGCCGCCTCCACTGATATCTCCTCAGGCTTTTATCCTTTGCCATAAAATCCTACCTTTGCCAAAAATTTGGAGATTATGAATTTTGTGGAAGAATTGAAGTGGAGAGGCATGTTGCACGATATGACGCCGGGTGCCGACGACCTACTGGAAAGCGGTAAAATCACCGGCTACATTGGCTTTGACCCTACGGCCCCCTCTATGACCATCGGCAACTTTGTGCAGCTTCAGCTCCTCAAATTGTTTCAACTCAGCGGACACCAGCCCATTGTACTCATGGGTGGCGCCACCGGTCGGATCGGCGACCCCTCTTTCAAAGACAAGGAGCGGGATCTTAAAACCGAAGACGAGCTCGACACCAACCTCCGCTTCCAGCTGGAGCAGGTGAAAAAGTTCCTCGACTTCGACGGACCCAACGCCGCCATCGTGGTCAACAACTACGACTTCTACAAAGACATGAACGTACTGGCCTTCCTCCGCGATGTAGGCAAGACCCTTACCGTCAACTACATGATGTCAAAAGACAGCGTAAAAAACAGGCTGGAGACAGGACTCTCCTTTACCGAATTCAGCTACCAGCTCCTTCAGGCCTACGACTTCCTGGTACTCTACCAAAAATACGGCTGTCGCATCCAGATGGGGGGCAGCGACCAATGGGGCAACATCACCTCCGGCACCGAGTTTATCCGCCGCCACCTCGAAGATGGCAAGGCCTACGCCGTAACCACCCCCCTGCTCACCAAGGCCGACGGCAAAAAATTTGGCAAGAGCGAAGAAGGCAACATCTGGCTCGACCCCAACCGCACCTCGGCCTACAAGTTCTACCAATTCTGGATCAACGCCGACGATGCCGATATCAGCAAATACCTCCGCTATTTCACCCTCAAGACCCAGCAGGAAGTCATTGACATGGAAGAAGCCCACAAAGACAACCCCCGCATGCTCAAACAACTCCTGGCAGAGGAATTGACCGCCCGCGTCCACTCCCCCGAAGACCTCCAGTCCGTCCAACAAGTAACCGAACTCCTCTTCGGCAAAACCTACGACAGTCCCGAAGCCCTCCGCCAATTCTCCGAAGCCCAGCTCGACATGGTAAAAGGCGAGATCACCTACAAAGAAATCCCCGCCTCTCTCCTCACCGGACCCGTCTCCGTCATCGACCTCATCAGCGAACACACCGGCATTGTAGCGTCTAAGAGTGAGGCCAGAAAGGCCATACAGAACAAGGCGGTGAGTGTGAATAAGCAGAAGGTGGAGGTGATTGAGCATACCGTTTCTGCTAATGACTTGCTACATGGCAAGTATTTGATGGTGGAGAATGGGAAGAAGAATAAGTATTTGGTGGGGGTTGGGTGATATGTTCATAAGTTCATATGGTGCGTTTCGCGAAGCGAAACGCTATGTTCATATCTACTTTAAGTGGTATCTAAACGATATATATCCAAGTAAATAGGCGTGCACCGGGTGGCTTAACAAAGGCAAGGTCTACAAGTCGAATATCGTCAGCGGCAAGTGAGGATTTTTCATGGCATAACGATAAATTTTAGACTCAGAAAAAAACCACCAAATATTATTAGGTAAAGGCCAATTTCCAAAGTGACTTTCAAATCAATATTTGCCCATACAATCAATTACCAAAATAAGGTACATAGCTTACCATAATTCTTGGAATTTCGTTATTTCGGTGCTAATTTTATAGCTGATTGAGTACAGCATATGAAAATAAAGGACGCCAACATACAGAGTATCAAAAATGTTCACCTGATCATTTCAATCAAACCTGGTTTAAGTGTTTATAACCAATTAATTACGAAGGTGATAAAATACTTTGCAATCGAATATAAGCGACTATTTAAATATAAAAAAAATGTTAATCAAATATATTAAATAATCTTCTTACTATTCAGAGGAGAGCATTATGCAAAAGTGGTTTTTACAACGGAAGAACATATTGCTAGCAATATTGTTCGCGATAGTGATGGCGTTCTCGCCATCTGATCAAATGTATGGTCAGTTACAGAAAGCAGATTTACCCAGACTATCCTTAACCGGAACGAATAATGGATATTTGGATAACTTGTATTCTGATGGTCGTATTTGGCTCGGATATTCGGATATCAAAGAACGAGAAGTAATCGTTCCGGTATATATCCAAAACTTGTGGGCAGAAACCGAATTAGTCGCTGATAAGCGATA
>CALJKQ010000274.1 GCA_937973565.1 uncultured Saprospiraceae bacterium
TTGAAAATAGTTTTGCCAGTTGCAAACGGAGCCCGGCGCATTAAAAATGGGGCCGAGCGTGGTGCCGTTAATGGAAAACTGGAGCAATGCGGGCGAGCTGGCCACGACCGAGGTGACCCAGGCCGACAACACGTACTGCGAATTAGGGTTGACGGACACTGTTTCGCACCAAACATCCTGATTGGGTGTACCGGCACCATTGATTACCATCATTTGACCGCCACCTGTGTGATCACCACAAGGAGCAAAACCAGGGTGAACTGACTGTGGATTGTTGGTAACGGTGTAAATCCCTTCCGGGACAAGATTGGTGGCACTGTAGGTATAATCACTCGTGAAGCCTGTATTTCCGTTGTTGAAATTGGCATTGTTTACAAGATTGGTGTTATTAACACATTTAATTGTAAGGGTGTAAACTGTTGTTTGATCAACTGTGGCTGAAGGATTTACAACATTTGGGTTACTAAGACCGTTCTGAGGTGACCACTCAATTGAAATTGGTTGCCCTGTTATGCTTCCATTTAATGTTACAGTACCGCCTGGTTCGCATAAATTTTTATCTGGTCCCGCATTAACAGTACATGGACAATTTTGGGCGATGGTTTTATGTATGTTCGTCGATAAAAGTATTATCAAGGGAACCAATAAAAAAAATTTATTGTTCATTTACCAGTTTGGTTTATAAGAATTTATAAATTTACCTATTATTTTATAAAATTAAAACTTTTTTAAAAATGAAAAGCGGAATTGGAAAATTAATATTGTACGGAGTTATTGTTTTGGTACTTTTCCTTTGGGTTAGGGGTAGTTACAATGGCATGGTTACGGGTAGAGAGGATGTTAATGCCGCATGGTCTAAAGTGGAAGGCGCTTATCAAAGAAGAGCTGATTTGATACCAAATCTTGTAAATACAGTTAAAGGCGTTGCTAACTTTGAACAGAAAACACTTACTGACGTTATCAATGCCAGAGCTTCTGCTACACAAGTGAAAATTGATCCAAGCAATATGGATGAAGCATCCATGCAAAAATTTCAAGATAGCCAAGCTTCATTAGGAGGGGCAATTGGCAGATTGTTGGTTGTTGCTGAAAATTATCCACAACTTAAAGCAACTGAATCATTCAGGGATTTGCAGGTTCAACTTGAAGGTACTGAGAACAGAATTAATACTGAGCGGAATAATTTTAATGATGTTGCTAAAAAATTCAACACTAAAATTCAACAGTTTCCAAGTAATATTTTTGCATCAATGTTTGGATTTAAAACCAGACCTTATTTTCAGGCAGCTGCAGGTTCAGAAAAGGCTCCGAATGTAAATTTCTAATTGCATGTCCTATTTTAGTGAAGCAGAGCGCAAAGAAATCAAACAAACCATTGAACTTGTTGAGTCTCAGACGTCAGGTGAAGTTTGTGTTTGTTTAGAGAAATACTGTGATGCTGACCCAATTTCCAGAGCGCAGGAATACTTTGAAAAGTTAAATCTGTCTAAAACAAAGGCCCGAAATGGGGTATTGTTATATATTGCTACTTTGGATAAAGTGTTTGCAATAATTGGAGACGAGGGTGTACACCAAATAGTTGGTCAAGAGTTTTGGGAGGATGCTAAACGTGCTATGAAAAACCATTTTCAGGAAGGTGAAATGGCAAAAGGTATTATTAAAGGAGTTGAAAAAGTGGGAATTGTTTTAAAGAAGCACTTTCCTAAATTGCATGATGATGAAAATGAACTTTCAGATGATATCATATTTGGAGATGTTTAAAGCTCCGAAAATGACTATGAAGCTATTTGTCAAAACCATCGTTTTGTTCATTTTATTCTTTCAAGTGCCGCTTTTGGTCACTGGCTCAGATTTTCCGCCAAAGCCTAAAAATCTCGTAAATGACTACGCAGGAATTCTAAACAATCAGCAAATCAATGATCTTGAAAGGAAACTTGTAGCATTTGATGATTCAACATCCAATCAAATAACTTTAGTTACTGTTAAAGATTTAGGTGGATATGAGGTTGCAGATTACGCTGTAAATTTGGGTAATCAGTGGGGTGTAGGTCAAAGTGGAAAGAAGAATGGAATTGTTTTCTTAATTGCACCCAATGAACGAAAAGTAACGATTCAAACTGGTTATGGACTTGAACCCGTTCTGCCGGATATCATTGCAGGGCGAATCATAAGAGAGCAAGTTGCACCCTCCTTCCGAAATGGAAATTATTATGAAGGTATTGACAAGGCTATTGATGCTATCATTCTTTATACAGGATCTGAATTTAAAGCTGAGCCGGAAGCAGACAATCCTTATCTAATCCTATTTTTAATACTTGGTTTTTTACTGTTGTTGCTGTTATTTGCTTATCTGACCCGCAATATGACTTCTCAGTCAAGACAAATAATAAGAGGTGGCGGGCATAGCTGGAACGGTGGAGGTAGCAACTGGGGAGGAGGCTTTGGTGGATGGGGAGGTGGCTCATCAGGTGGTGGTTCATCTGGAGGTGGAGGTTTTGGTGGATTTGGTGGTGGCAGCTTTGGTGGTGGAGGAGCCAGTGGAAGTTGGTAAAATACTGGTATGTTTATTGTTGATTTACATAGTATTTGTGGAGCAAGAAAACATAAAATAATTTTAATTAAAAATAAATCATTCAAGCAGTTTCATTGTAGTACCTTTATACCAAGAATCCCTTAGCCATGTTCGATGTAATTCTTAGTTTCATAACTGCCTTTACGCTCACGTATTTTGCGATTCCCTCCATAATTAATGTAGCCAAGGTAAAAAATCTCTGTGACGAGCCGGGTGAAAGGACATCTCATTCAAGGAGTATACCGACATTGGGAGGCGTGGCAATTTTTGCCGGGGTATTGTTTTCAATTATTTTTTGGACCCCTTTTTCAGACTTTGGTGAGTTACAATACATTTTATGTTCGTTTGTAATAATTTTTTTAATTGGCGTTAAGGATGACATCATTTCTTTATCTCCAACAAAAAAATTTCTTGGTCAGTTATTCGCATCACTTTTGCTAGTGCTTAAGTCTAAGATAACCATTCCGTCGCTTTTTGGAATATTTGGGTTTTATGACCTGCCTTTTTGGGTCACCATAATTTTCTCGGTGTTTGTTATAATGGTAATCATCAATGCGTTTAACTTAATTGATGGTATCAACGGACTCTCAGGAAGCATTGGTTTGGTTATTTCTCTGACTTTGGGTAGTTGGTTTTTATTGATAGATAAGATTGAACTTTCAATATTAGCGTTTAGTCTTGCCGGGTCACTGATAGCATTTTTAAAATACAACTTTACACCTTCCCGAATATTTATGGGTGATACCGGCTCCATGTTGATTGGGTTGATCACTTCAACACTTGTTATAGAATTTATCGAATACCATCATGAATTTCCGAATGGCCCATTCTCATTTCAAGCAGCTCCGGCGGTAGCATTCGGTATGTTGATTCTTCCGTTATTTGATACCTTGAGGGTTTTTGTAATTAGAGTATTAAAAGGTAAATCTCCTTTCCAGCCTGATCGCAACCACATTCACCACATGCTTATTGATATAGGACTTACCCACATGCAGGCAACAGGAATTTTGATATTGGTAAATATTATTTTTATTGTGATCGTCGCAACCCTTCAGGATTTGGGAAACATAAGCGTCATAGCAATAACCATTTCCTTGGCTTGGATTTTAACCACTTATTTATTTTTTGTTTACAACAAAAAAATAAAGTCAGATGTCAAGTCCTCCAAACCTGAGAAAGCATTAACCCATTGATTTCCGTTAAATTAGGCCAAGGATACTTCCAGTCCTATTAAAACGTCATCAAACAACTCAATTTTCTCTACTGCCAATTCATTTACAGAAACCAAGCTGTTTGCGAGAGTCTCTGTGCAGATGTACTCTGAAAATTTTTCTATGGCTGCAGAAACTGCTTCGTTTGCTTCTACCTTAACTTGAATTCTATCAGTCACATTGAATTCTTTTGATTTGCGTATATTCTGGATTCTGTTCACAAAGATCGGAA
>CALJKQ010000275.1 GCA_937973565.1 uncultured Saprospiraceae bacterium
GGGAACTGCTTTTTCTGACAATACCTGAATACTTAGCTGATTAAAGACAGATAAATCGATGCCATCCGGTACCAAAGCACACAAGGCAGACCAAGGCTCATTGGGCTGATCTTTGTACAGTCCACTCTTTGTGGAACTATTGGCAGTGGTCGATTTAGGATTATTAACAACCGTAATCAACTGTGAACCTGCTCCATATTCGTAATTGCGCTGACACTCGAAGTCGTCAATGATGGTTGAAATTGGCTCTGTATTTTCGCATGGATCAACAGTGGCTTCACTCTGATTCAGGTTGTCAAAATAATAAACGGTTCCTGCTTCTTCCACATTGGGGTTGAAGATAAGTCGCAGTGATGCCCAGTCAGTAATCGCCTGGTGTGCTGTAAAATCAAATGACAGGGTCTCCCAGTTGCCGGCATTCTTGATAGGTCTTTCCACCTCTTTATTACCGGCTGAAACACTTTCCAATTGCATGATTACAGATTTGGCACCTACAGGAGCCCATACCTGTACGTTGTACTGAGGTTTGGCACTGATATCGATAATGCTGGGTGCAACAGCCGCCAGTGTACTGAAAGCGGATGAACCTTTAGCATATTTTCCTACTTTGGATGATGCATTAGGTGCAACGGGGGCCGGGTTATTCACCACTTCAAATGTGCCGTGGATAGATGTCAACTGATCCAAGGGTTCCCAAGGAAGGAAAGCGCCATTTTCAAACGTTTCAATGTCAGACGCAGTTTTTTCCGCCCATTGAATATTATCAAGATAATAGACATCACCCGCAACCGGGTCCTGACCTGCATTAAAGAAAATAACCAGTTTTTTGTGGCTGGCTATCGCCTGATCACTGAAGTCAATAACATAATCAACCCACTGGTTTACATCGGTAATATTGGCCCAAATTTCTTTAGCAGGACTTGCACCGCCTTCCAATTTAAACAGTACTGGAACTGCTTTTGCACTCCATAGTTTAATATTCAACTGGTTGTTTTTACTCAGATCAATTGGATTTTGGTAATCCATCAACAGGGCTGCCCATTGTTCACCAAGTGGGTCTACATATTTACCTACTTTGGCAGAGTTATTTACTGCATTGGGTGCCGGATTGTTGATTACTGATAAGCTGTCCCATCCATTTACATAGGTAGCATTCCTGTTGCATTCAAAATCATCCACAATACTGGGATCGGGTGTTACTGAAGCACATCCACCTTGTGGCACAGCAGACAGGTTATCAAAATAATAAACATCGGCACTGGTTTCAACCCCCGGATCAAAGAACAAAATAGCCTTTGTGAGGTGTGTATATTCCTTTGCAGCAGAAAAATCAAAACTGTATTCCTGCCACTGGTTAACCAAACCTATGTTGGCTATTTTTTCAACAGGAGGACCACCGGCACCTTCCAATTTGAAAAGAACCTGAGTAGGAGCACTGGCATGTACTTGAAGTTTGAATTGGTTGTTCTGACTTAAATCAAACGCATTGGTTCCTCTGTCAGCCAACAACAGTGAATAGGCATGATTGCCTGATTTTGTATATTTTCCAACTTTGGCGCTGTCGTTTACTTTGTTAGGCGCCGGATTGTCCACAGGTGCCTCCAAAACACCATCCAATCCTTGCCATCCCATTTCGTTACCGGTCTCAAATGTCTCATAAACATCTCTTGCTTCAACACCACGGATGTCATCGAAGAAGAAATCAGCAGCTTGCGGTGTAGTAAATGGATTAATAGCTACCAACATTTTGGTCAGGGTAGTAAAATTGGCCCCTCCCGACAAATCAAATGAATAATCTACCCACTGATTGGCTACGGTCACATCAACAAATTTTTCTACGGCTTTGCCACCTCCTTCAAATTTAAGCAGGATTCTGGTTGGTGCGATAGGGGACCATACCTTCATTTTTAATAAATTCTTGACGCTCAAGTCTGCTGCTCCCGGCAAATCTGCCAATAGAAAGCAAAAATCGCTCTGGTCATTGTTGCTCAATTTTCCAACAAAGTCAGAATCATTCACGGCATCTTTTGCAGGATTGGCAATGCCACCTTCAAAACCGGCTCCGTTAAAAGAGACCCATGGAAGTTTTGCCCCGCCTTCAAAGTCTTCATATACCTGGGCATTCACAGAAAGGATACCAAGCATAAGAAACATAATAAGGGTAAAGTTTCTCATCATAGAAGTAATTTAGTTTGGTTAATAAATGTGTCTTAAATGTATGACCTCCACCACAATTTAATATCCAAATCGACCTCTCTGACATAACTTCAAATGGTAATCCATAAAAGTTGCACTGTCCAACGAAGTGTGTTATAAATGTGGTTTTAGCCAAATAAATTTGCTAAAGATTCAAATTCTCAAAGCAAAATTAGGAAACATATGTGAAAATAACACAAAATTTACTACGCCAATACTACGCCATTTGACGAAATGTACCTAAATATTCCCTTTTTACACTTAAAATAACTATTCAAAACCAATAAAAAATTCTGAGAGGTTGGTTTCTGGTGAAAGTCCTAACTTATTCCTTAACCTGTACCTTTTATTTTCCAGTCCTCGGACCGTAATATTAAAAAGGGGGGCTATTTCTTTGGTTGTCAGATTCATTTTAAGATAAGCTGCCAATTTTAAATCCTGAGATGTCAGATTGGGGTATTTTATAAGCAGCTTTTTGAAGAAGACTTCATGAATTTCATGAAAATTGGCTTCAAATAGTTTATTATCGTGTTCACTTGTGATGTTTTCATTGATGTGCCGCATCATTTTTTGGAATTCTTTCTGGGTCAATCCTTCATCTGACTTCCTCAATTCAACCAATTCATCCTTAATTTCAACCAAAAGCTCATTCTTCTTGATCAATTGCATTGTACTGTTGGCTAATTCCTGGCTTTTCATCCTGTTCTCCTCAACAAGTTTCTGATTATCAAGGGCTATTTTGTGCTCCCTAAGCAATCTTTCATTTTCTTTTTCGAGCTTCAGCCTGCTCCTTTTCAATGACTGGGTATAATAAAACCAAAAACCAAAGCCCATCATACATGCCAACAAAGCATAGGTAATTTTCATTCCAACCGACCAATACCATGGCGGAAGTACTTCCAGTGATACGGTCTGGCTATTGCCACTGGAGGAGAAAATGGTCAATAGGTATTTTCCGTAGTTTAAATTAAAAAAGTGAAGTTCCGAATTTTGCTCCCAGGCCCCTTTGATAAAATCCCGGCCCGACAATTCATAAGCATAGTAAAGATCTGTACTATAGATGGGTTCGTGAAAGAAAATTTTAAATGTCTTATCGTTGTAAGGGATTTGAATCCTTCCGTCTATCATATCATATATAGTACCATTCTCGGATTGCAGAAAGTCAATAGTAAGCTGATGATTTTTCGTGCTTTGCGACCTCTTAAAAAAATCATTTTTAATCAAAACATACCCTTCTTCCTGCAGAACAAGCCACTGTTTGTCAGACCACTGGCTGATTACATTTTTTTCCGGTGTTGGCCTGATCAACAAACTCTTCTTGCTATTATTCTCTACCAGAACCACACTATCCCTGTATATCTCAAAATACTGATGTCCGAAAGGACCAACAATCCTTCCCGCCATCTTCCGCTGAAATTCAAAGTTATCTTTCCGTGGGTCATACCTGAATAGGCTGTCCTTTAGCTGGACAAAAAAATCAGACCCCATCCTGACCATTTCCATTTTTCTGCTTCGGTTCAATTTGCCGGCGCCATTGTAGACTTTATTGGACAATACTTTGGTAAGTTGGTCATTTAGCACAATTCGTCGCAACTCTCCACCCGGACCGGTTAACCAATAATGAGTTTTGTCATCAGCACTGATCCGGTCAATGGCCCCACCCAGGTTTTCTATCCTATGGCTGAATTTCCATTCTTTGTCAAATTTATAGATCAAAGCACCACTATAGCTACCCTGGATTAACGTCAAACTATCTCCTCTTACCGGAGTGGTGAACCAGCTTCCGGTACCTCTAAAAAGAGGTTTTACTTCTTTATCTGTAATTAAATCACTTCCGGCATTGTGTGCACAAATGATTCCACCCTCGACTTTCAACAAATGCCATACTTGTCCTTTGATCTGTTGTACAGCAGTATATTTTTGAACCTTCCCCTTTTCACCAAAATCAGTCAGCAGGCATCGATACAAACCCTGATTGGTCCCCAAATACTTATATTTTCCGGAAATTTCCGCCGTATAAATGGTTCCCAACCGATCCTTTTTTCCATCATAGTAAACTATATCCTTGGAAAGTGAAAAGTAAGAAACGCCTTTGTCCAGCCCCATCCATAAGCCCTGTGCTTTGTCTGCGCACAAGGATAAAACGGTGTTGTTTTGAAGCCCGGAAACAGTATTGAGTTCAACCACCTCACCGGACTCTGCATCCAAAAGTAAAACGCCTTCATTTATAGTAGCAAAACACCACAAATTGTTCCTGATCTTCAACGCCTTATTGACCTGTGCCTTGGTAAGGGTACGATTAATTGGATGGTGCCAGCTTGTCAATTTATTTTCATGCCACACAAATACGCCCCCCTCGATGGTAGCAATGTACATCTGTTTATCTCTTTGGAAAATTCCACTCACCGTGTGTTTGCCTAAAACCTCCGTACCTTGCAGTAATATCCAACCCTCTGTTGACCACTTGAACAAGCCCATTCCAATTACCGGCAAAATCAGATCATGGTCCAAAACATTTAAAAACATGATGTTGCCAGGAGTAGGCAACCGGGTTATTTTCGCGCCATCATACACAAAAAGCATGGCAAATGACTGAAAATATACTTTGTTGTCATGTTCGGTGATATGCCAGATTTCTTCCTGAAAGAAACCTTTATCTTTTATCAAATGATTTAAGGATGTATAGACCATACCTCCTTGTTTATCCTCTTCCCAATAGCCAAATTCGCCGTACGCACCAGAATAGATTTTGCCATCTTTATGGTAGACCGACCGGATACTTTTACCCTCAGGCAAGGAATACAGCTTCCAGTTCCCACCGTCAAAGCGAAGTAGCCCCTGATCATTTCCTATAAACATGGTATTTTCAGCATCCTGGCAAATACTCCAGTTTTGTCTTGCCGCCTTATAGTGAGAGGGGGCGTAATTTTTTAAATAGGGCAATTCCTGCGACCAGGATGTAAAAAATGCAGTCCAGCAAAGAAAGAAAATCAAACACCTTGCCAGCTTACATTGATTCATGGATTGTGGTATTTTTCTCCCTTGATGATGGTATATGCTCTGTAAATCTGCTCAACCATAAACAACCTGATCATTTGATGCGAAAAAGTCATGGCAGAGAGTGACATGGTAAAATTGGCTCTTTTCCTTAAAGGTTCTGACCAACCAAAGGCTCCTCCAATAGCAAAAACGAGCCTGCGCGTACTACCGTTTTGGTGCTTTTCAATATATTGAGCCAGCCCGGTTGAAGTGAGTGATTTGCCATTTTCATCCAACAAAACAAGGAAATCATCTTCATGCAAAAACTGCAAAAAAGACTGGCCTTCCATCTCCATCAAACGCACGGGATTTCCAGGATTTTTTACGTCCTTTAGTACGGCTAATTCAAAAGAGGTATAATGCTGCAACCTATCCTGAAATATTTCAATTCCCTGTTTTAGATAAGATTCATTTGTTTTTCCGATACAAAGCAAGATGACCTTCATGCATCAACAAACTTACCAGGAAGCAAATGTATCATTGAAAACCCTTTCCACAAGCTGTTTTATAATATCTGCATTAAGGCTCTCCTGTACGGACTGGAAATCCTGATCAGCCGGAAATGTTCTGAAAAAAGAGAAGGGTCTGGAATAACTGGCCTTTTCATCTCTGTGGTTGGTAAACTGCACCTGGACAATAATTTCCAATTTGTTGAGAGCCACTGTATTTCCTTCTTTGGGCGCTTCAGAAGTAAGGGTATAGCCTGTAATTTGGCCACCAAAAACCAAATCCGGATCTACATCTTTCAACTTGAGTTTTGACTCTGTCCTTACCTTTGTTCGCAGGGCTTCGGTAAACTGTACATCAATTTCTACCGGGGCATTAGGTGCTGAAAGGTTAAAATTCTCTACGTAATACGTATTTATATCATTGGGTATGGTAACTCCCTTGAAACTGTAACAGCCTTGCCATACAACTGATACCAAAAGAAGGAGCATAAAACTGCCGGTAAACAGGGCAGTCCTTTGTATAAAAACCGCCTTAATGTTAATCGGGTATATCATATTGCTTAATTTTTCGATAGAGTGTTCTTTCAGATATACCCAACTCATCTGCAGCATCTTTTCTCTTACCGGCAAATTTTTTTAGTGCCTTCTTAATCATGTCCTTTTCCATTTCTTCCAGTGACAAAGCTTCCTCCACGATTTCTGATTTATGGTATCTGTCCCGGTTGCCTTCATTAATGATTATGGGCTTTGATGAATCATTCACCGCAGAAACTTCATCATCGTCGTTGATGGCAAAATACCCGCCTTGAGTCATAACGGGCATTTCAGTCGGAACTACATACTTGTTTACATTTCCCTCGGGTACACTCAGGTTGTTGGACTTTATAAGGTTAAAAACAAGATTCTTCAAATCATTAAGATCGGCTTTCATATCCAATAAGAATTTATAAAGAATCTCTCTCTCGGCAAAATTCTCGCTTTCTTTGGAAGCAACACCCACGGGCAAATTCCTTGCAATCAATTGGGGAGCCAATTCGGCAATGACAGACTCAGTGAGCTGTTTGTTTTCTGCTAAAACAGAAAATTGTTCCACCACATTCTTGAGTTCTCTCACGTTTCCGGGCCAGCGATAATGTTCCAGTATATATCTGGACTTTTCATCCAGTTCCAGGCTATCTGTTCTGTATTTTTCTGCAAAATCTACGGCAAACTTTCTAAACAGCGGATAAATGTCTTCTGTGCGCTCATGCAGGGCAGGTACTTTTATAGGCACAGTATTCAATCGGTAAAATAAATCTTCCCTAAACTTTCCCTTTCGTATTTGCTCTTCCAGTTGAATGTTGGTAGCAGCTATTACCCTTACATCAGTAGTCAACACCTTAGAGGAGCCCACCCTTAAAAATTCTCCGGTTTCCAGAACACGCAACAGGTATGCCTGGGTATCGAGTGGCATTTCACCAATTTCATCTAAAAAAATGGTTCCGCCTGTCACTGTCTCAAAATACCCCTTTCTTTCCCCGGTAGCACCGGTAAATGATCCCTTTTCATGACCAAACAATTCAGAATTGATGGTACCGGGAGGAATAGCACCACAGTTGATGGCAATAAAACCGTTGTGCTTGCGTTTGCTTAATTCATGTATAATCCTGGAAAATATTTCTTTTCCCACACCGGATTCTCCCTGAATCAAGACAGTCAAATCTGTTGAGGCTACCCTGACCGCTGTAAACAAAGCCCGATCCAAAGCGACAGATCTGCCGATGATGCCAAACCGCTGTTTGACGGAATTGATATTTATGTCTTTTGTCATGGTATCAATTCTCCGATTAACGTTGCACTGGTAGCATCTTTTATAACCACGTTTACATAACTGCCGGGTTTATGTACACCGTTTCCAAGCTTAGGAAATACAACCATTTTGTTTTGGGAGTTTCTTCCCTTCCATTCTCTGTCTGATTTTTTGGAGTCACCTTCAATCAGCACTTTAAATTCCTTGCCGATATCTGCTTTATTGTGCACCAATGAAAGATGATTTTGCAGTCGAATCACTTCGTTGAGTCTTCTTTTCTTTACCTCATCAGATATATCATCAGCAAACTTTCGCGCTGCCAATGTACCGGGCCTTTCTGAATAGGCAAACATATACGACATGCTGTATTTGGCCAATTCCATGATAGACAAAGTATCCATATGTTCTTCTTCGGTTTCTGTGCAAAATCCTGCTATGATGTCAGAAGAAATGGCACATTCAGGCATAATGCGATATATGGCGGCAACTCTTTCCAAATACCATTCCCTGTCATAGGTCCTGTTCATCAAATCCAGAATTCTGGTATTTCCACTCTGCACAGGTAAATGAATATACTTGCAAATATTCTCATGTGCGGCCATGGTATGCAATACTTCATCGGTAATGTCCTTGGGGTGAGAAGTGCTAAATCGAACCCTCAGATCAGGGTGGATGGAAGCAACCCTGGCCAATAAGCCTGCAAAATTTTCTTTTTCTCCGGAGTCTTCATTTTCCCACTTGTAGGAATCTACGTTCTGACCCAATAATGTTACTTCTCTATATCCTTTCTCATACATATCCCTTGCTTCGGCTTCAATAGAGTAGGGGTCTCTGCTTCGTTCCCTTCCTCTGGTGAAGGGTACCACACAAAATGAACACATATTGTCGCAACCCCTCATTATCGAAATGAACCCTGTCACACCATTGCTGTCCAGTCGCATAGGAGAGATATCCGCATAGGTCTCTTCCCGGGATAAAAATACATTGACTCCCTTTTCACCGTCATCTGCCACCGCAATCAGGGATGGTAAATCCCGGTAAGCATCAGGGCCGACAACGAGATCAACCAGCTTTTCTTCCTCTAAAAAACGACTTTTCAAGCGCTCTGCCATACAACCCAAAACTCCCACCAACAAGGATGGATTGCTTGATTTATAGCTGTTGAATTGTGCCAAACGCTTACGCACCGTTTCCTCTGCCTTTTCACGTATGGAACAGGTATTGATCAATATCAAATCAGCTATTTCCAGGTTTCTGGTGGAAAGAAATCCACAATTACCCAATATAGAGGCCACTATCTCTGAATCTGAGAAATTCATCTGGCAACCATAACTCTCTATGTAAAAGTATCGTTTGCCCGGCTCTCGTTCAAATCGTTCATCTCCGTATGCCTTTCCTTGATCTCCCTCTATAATCGTCTTTACAGGCTGAAGAAGGGTAGGATTATCATCGTACATTATTACTCATTTTTAAAGCTGCAAAGATATACTTATTCGGCCTAGAAAGTGACATTTTGTCATAAATAATGTATAACCTTTGGAAAACGACAGTTTATGTCATAAAATCTGAATAATTTCATTTTTTCCTACAATTATTTCGCATTATCTATTGACTTTTTCATTTAAATATTGTAAATTACAAAAATTAATAACCACCAAACTTACTAGACCATGATGAACGAGTTTGTACAATCGATAATGACGCGCACTCCGGTGACGATTAACGATCGAGCCACACTTAAAGATGTCAAGGACATTTTTGACCAAAACAGAATCCACCACTTGCCTGTCATCAATGATGAGGGTGATTTATTGGGTCTGATTACAACCTACGACCTTTGGAAATTGAACAGGAAATTTGAAGATTACGAACAAATTCAGGCTACCGAAGTAATGAATCGGAAATTTGCCAAGGTTGCACCGGATGATAAAGTGGGCACCGCAGCCGAATTGTTTTTAGATCGTAGATTTCACGCTCTTCCTGTTGTTGAAGAGAAAAAGCTCGTCGGCATCGTTACATCTTTTGATGTATTGAGGTACGAATTCAGAAGAGAATATGAAAAGCCAATACTATATCAGGACGTCTTGTCCAATGGCTAAAGATCAGTGGTCTGAAAACTTGCCTGCAACAATCTTTCACCAAAGGTGAGATTACCCAAACGAATCGACTTCGTTTTACAATTTCAAGTTGAGGAGACCAGCAATCGAAAAGAAATTATAGGCTCCTTCACGAGCAGGCAAGGAAAATGAGATTCCCGGCATCACCGGGAATCTTTTTTTATTATTAACCTTTTGCCAATCTAACTGTTAACTTTGCAGTGAACATGTAAAACTATGGCTTTTAACTTTTTTAACCAGGTCTCCACAGATACTCAACTCAAAACCATTTCTGAAAAGGTTTTTGACGGAATCAGAATAGACAACGAAGACGCCCTGGCACTTTTTGAAAAAGCTGATCTTCCGCTCTTAGGTATGCTCGCCAACCACATAAGAGAAAAAAAACACGGAGACAACACCTATTTCAATAGAAATTTCCACCTCGAACCTACGAATATCTGCCTCTACACCTGCACCTTTTGCAGCTATTCCAGACTCATTAAGAAAAGAAGCGAAGGATGGGAGTATACGCTGGAGGATATGCTGGAAATGGTAAAAGCTTATGATGGGCAACCCGTCACAGAGGTTCACATCGTCGGTGGGGTTTTGCCTCAATACGACACCCAATTCTACACATCCCTTTTCCGGGCCATCAAAGAGCACAGACCCGAATTGCACATTAAGGCACTTACACCAGTGGAATACCACTATATGTTCAAAAAAGACAAACTGAGTTACGAAGAAGGCATGGCTTTGATGAAAGAAGCAGGACTCGATTCCATGCCCGGTGGAGGAGCTGAAATTTTTCATCCCGAGATCAGGGATGAGATTGCCGGTGGAAAGTGTTCGGGCGACCAGTGGCTTCGGATTCACGAAATCTGGCATGGCTTAGGCGGCAGATCCAATGCAACCATGCTTTACGGTCACATTGAAAAATTTTGGCACAGAGTTGACCACCTCGATCAATTGAGGCAACTTCAGGATAAGACCGGTGGCTTTCAGACCTTTATTCCACTTAAATTCAGAAATAAAGACAACCAAATGAGCCACCTGCCGGAAGTGAGTCTTATTGATGACCTAAAAAATTACGCTGTATCCAGAATCTACCTTGACAATTTTGATCACATCAAAGCCTACTGGCCTATGATCAGCAGGGATATTGCACAAATTTCGCTTTCTTTTGGGGTAGATGATGTAGACGGCACCATAGACGACACTACCAAGATCTATTCAATGGCGGGTTCCGAAGAACAAAATCCTGCCATGACAACTCAGCAATTGGTAACACTGATCAAGAGAGTAGGGCGACGCCCCATCGAAAGAGACACCTTGTACAATGTGATTTGTGATTACAGCGAGGTGGCGTTTGAAGATGATCACGCATTCAAAGGATATTTGGATCTTCCCGTGGTAAACAACTCGTAGATCGTAACAAGGTATCTTATAGAATCAGGGTTGGCATTGATCGATATTACTGCATTGGCAATTTGTTTAACCCTATCTTTGAATAAAAAACATGTTCGGACAAATAAAAAGAATGCTCGGCATCGAGGGGGTGAAAATCGATGTTGAAATCATTCAGCCTGTAAACCTGCATAGTGGCAGGCTTCGGGGCATCATCAGCCTTATCACCCTTAGGGACAGTGAGGTAACTTCGATCCACCTCAAAATGATTGAGAAATACCATAGAGGAAGGAATAAAGAAAAATTGATTGATGAATACATCA
>CALJKQ010000276.1 GCA_937973565.1 uncultured Saprospiraceae bacterium
GAGTTCAGACGTGTGCTCTTCCGATCTGCTGTGAAGGAGGTTTACAGGGAAATTTTGAACGAAATTTTTGAAGGTCAAGGGCTATGAAAATCCTATCGCTGCGCTTTACCAATATCAACAGCCTCAAAGGGGATCATTATATCTCTTTTCAGGATGCCCCACTGGCCGATTCGGGCTTAATTTTAATTACAGGCCCCACCGGATCCGGAAAATCTACTTTGCTGGATGTAATCAGCCTCGCTTTGTACAACCGTATACCCCGACTGCCATCGCTGTCTAAAAAAGAAATAGGGGAACTCAATTCCATCATGACTCACCATACAAGGGAAGCCAGGGCAGAAGTACAATACGAAAGCAACGGACAAAGATATATCTCGAGGTGGTCTATAGAAATCAACCGCAACGGCAATCTCAATGATTATCATATGGAGCTCTGGCATGAAAACAGCCAGCAATTGCTCGACCTTAAAAAATCAGAAGTCGCTGAGAAAAACGCAGAAATCATTGGGCTCAATTACGATCAATTCATAAAATCCATCGTATTGAGTCAGGGCGAATTTGCCCAGTTTTTGAAGGCCAAACAGGAAGACCGTGCAGCGCTGCTGGAAAAAATTACGGGCACTGAAATTTATCGCCAATTGGGCAAAAGAGCCTTTGAAAAAAACCGCGAAGCCAAACAGAAACTGACATCGATCGATGACGTTTTGCAACAGCTTCCCATTGCTACCGATGAAGAAAAGGAGCTGCTCGAAGCAGACCTTGAAAACATGAGTAAAGAACTTTCAGCACTTTCTGCGTTGGTACATGAACTGACACAGCAAAACCTGTTGATTGAAGCCGTGACAAAGCAAAAATTATTGCTCGACCAGCAACTAAGCAAACACAGAGATTGGCAGTTGTTGGCAGATAGCATGAAAGAACGGAGCATAAAACTTCAGCAATATGAATCCTTGTTGGCACTCAGCGGTGATTTACAGTTATTGCAGGAAGCGCAACAAGAACTATCGGATATTCGACAAAAACTTCAGGTTTGTGAAGACCTAGCGCAAAAACACCGACAAGAAAGTCTCGAGATTGAACAATTGTTTTCCTTGAAGTTACAGCAAAAATGGGATATGTCTTCCGTTTCTGCCAAAATGGATGAGCTCAGAGAGAAGTATGCTGCCTACCAAAGCCGGCTTGATACCTTGATAAAAAAAGGAGAGCAGTGGAGGCAACAAACCGATGTGCATGTGCGTGCATTGAAGGATGAATTGCGTCAATGGTACGAACCCAAAGTTGAGCCCAAAACCGCCTTATCATCTATATCTACCCTCCTAACAAAATGGTCCGGTTATCTGGAGGGCATGCCTGACGATATGGGTGACCTAACCCGACAATTAGACGTATTATCTGACAGCAGGTTGGCGCTCACGGAGGCTAAAGCCTGGAAAGAAAAAACGGTAGTACTTTCAGACCAATTGGCTCAACTGGAGGCATCCAATGCAAAAGCTGAACAGGAGGTATTACAATTGGGTAAACAAATCGAAGAGGGTCAAAGCAACTCTCAGATTCTCAATGATGAAATAAGCAAGCTGCGAATCGAAAAAGAAGAACGATTGAGTCAGGTATCCCTCAATGAACTGAGGGCGGGACTTAAACCAGATCATGCTTGTCCTTTATGTGGTTCTACCACTCACCCCTACTGCGATAATGACCTGACTTTTACGATTGGTAACCTGGAAATTGATTTACACCAGAAAGAAATAAAACGGCAGCAAACAGAAGTGCTTTTGAAAGATCAGTTATCAAAACAAAGTGCACTCAATACCCAGCTTCGGTTGCAACGTGAACAATGGCAACAACTGCATACAGAGCGAAACGAATGGCTGAATAAAATCAAAACTGCGGGCTATGAATCGCATGACACGGCGGCGCTGGATGCTCAATTGTCAGAAATCATCAAGGGGGTTGAAAAAGTGCAGTTGGCCATTTCCGCCAAACAAGTTTGTTTACAGCTTCAACCCATTCAGCAAGCCTATATAGAATTGGAGGGAACCATACAGGAATACAAAAAAGTAAAAGAAGAAAGAGATAGCCACCTCCCCGGTGCCGAAGACTGGGAAAAATTGAAGAGTGGTTTGATCCGTTACCAGCAGCTACAGCAGGCGGATGCCTCCAATAAGAGCACATTGCAGGGTTTTGAACAAAGACAAAATGTACTGCAGCAAAAGAAATCCCAACTGGAGAAAAATCTGGGAGGACAATTGCGGCAATTAAATATATCCGATTATCAAAGTGCGTGGCAAATACTGACAGCAAAAGACCAATACGAAAGCCACAAAGAAGCATTGGCCGCTTATGAAAAAGAAGGAAATGCAATCCGGCAAGCCATAGATGCCTTTGAAAAAGAAATAAGGGCAGCGGAAGAAAAACTGCCCACCCATGAAATCTGGCCAGAAATAAAATCACAATTGGAAGTGGGCCAACAAAACTTACAGAGGATAACGGAAGCAAGGGGAAGAACCCTGGAAAAAATGGAGCAGTGGCAGGCATCCAAACATAAATACGATTTGTTGCTCCGGCAAAAAGAGGAGGCGGCTCTTCATTTAAAAAAATATGAACTGCTCAACCAACTGATCGGGGATGCTGCCGGTAAGAATTTTGCCAACTTTGCACAAGAGCTCACGATGCAACACATTGTCATCCTTGCCAATCGCAGGCTGAGTGGGCTTACCGACCGCTACGAGCTGGTGGTTCCCACCAACGACGGCAGAACTGATTTGTACATTCGCGACCTCTACCTCGGCGGTACTGAACGCAGTGTAAAAACCTTATCGGGGGGTGAAACATTTATCCTTTCACTGGCTCTGGCCTTGAGTCTCAGCGATCTGGCTTCCCGAAATGTAAGATTGGATTCACTTTTCATAGACGAAGGTTTTGGAACCCTGGACAACGACACCCTTGATGTAGTCATCTCAACGCTGGAAAAATTGCAGGAAGAAAATGCAAAAACCATCGGCATCATTTCCCACGTGGAATCGCTGAAAGAGCGCATCGTAAGTCAAATAAGGCTAATCAGAGACAACAGCGGGGTGAGTAAGATTCAGATTGTATAAGCGATTACAAACAATAACTACTGTGCGATGGCCTCTGCTTTGGTAACGTCAGATTCCATCAAGCCGTCTCTGAGTTTAATGATTCGGTGGGCATATTCTGCGATATCCGGTTCGTGTGTTACGAGGATTACCGTATTACCATTTTTATGAATCTTCTCAAAAATAGACATAATTTCGATAGAAGTCTTGGTATCGAGGTTACCGGTAGGTTCATCGGCGAGGATGATGGCAGGATCATTGACCAGTGCTCTGGCGATGGCCACCCTTTGTCTCTGGCCGCCCGACAATTCATTGGGTTTGTGGTGCATACGATCAGCCAGACCCACTACTTCCAAAACGCGGGCAGCTTTTTCCAGTCTTTCATCTTTGCCAATGCCCGAGTAAACCAGGGGAAGGGCCACATTTTCCAATGCAGACATCCTGGGTAGCAAATTGAAAGTTTGAAAAACAAAACCAATCAGCTTGTTTCGCACTTCTGCCAGTTCTGCATCCGACATTTCGCTCACTACATTGTCGTTGAGCACGTATTCACCCTCCGAAGGTGTATCCAGACAACCCAGCAGGTTCATGAGGGTAGATTTACCGGAACCGGATGGCCCCATCAAGGCAACGTACTCATTTTTTTCAATGGTAAGACTTACGCCTTTGAGTGCCTGTACAATCTCCTCACCCATTTTATAGGTCTTGGTGAGGTTGGTAATTTTGATTAACGACATAATATAAGTTTAGGACTCGATAACCTTTGGTACCGCCACATAGTGGTTGTGCATCAAAGGGGCAATGCGGGATAGAGTCTCGACAGAAACACCTTCCGAAACCACATCTTCCCTGCCATTGTCAGTAGCATCAGACAGATAAATGAGGGGTTCCAGACCTTCGGTGTCTACGGCAGCTATGGCATCAAACATTCCGATCACTTTTTCAAGTTCATGTTTCATACTATCAGCTTCCTCTTTACTCAAATCCAGTTTTGCCAGATTTTGCAGTTTCAAAATTAATGCATCATCAATTACCATGCGCTGAAATTCGATGTGGGTGTAGTAAACTTCGCCAAAGGTATAAAAAATGAGGGAAATACGATTCTTTTTGTACTTTTGTCGCACCCTGAATGTACCGAAAGAATGACAATTGGAACCATGCAAAAGCTAAAACACATAGCGGTTGCCGGTAATATTGGTGCCGGAAAAACCACACTTTCTGAAATGTTGTCGAAACATTACAAATGGGATGTGCTTTATGAAGACACCAATACCAACCCCTACCTGAGTGATTTTTACAACGACATGCACCGTTGGTCATTCAATCTTCAGATTTATTTCCTAAACAGCCGTTACCGTCAGATTCTCGATATCAGGAAAGGTGATAAAACCGTCATTCAGGACCGTACCATTTACGAAGATGCACACATCTTTGCGCCCAACCTCCACGACATGGGTCTGATGAGCCTGCGCGATTTCAACAATTATTTCGACCTGTTCCAGGCCATGTCAAAACAGGTGGAAGCGCCGGACCTTTTGATTTACCTCAAAGCCAGTATACCCACTTTGGTAGCTCACATCCATACCCGTGGCCGGGACTATGAAGGCAATATGAGCCTCGAATACCTCAAACGTCTCAACCAAAGGTACGAAGACTGGATCGAGGGTTATACCCACGGCAAGTTGCTGGTGATCAACGTAGATGACCTCGATTTCAAAGCCAGCCAGGAAGATTTTGGCACTGTCCTGCAAATGGTGGATGGTGAGCTTTTTGGGCTGTTTTAGCAATACTTTCGCATCGGTTAAAAACAAAAATAAAAAAGGACAAAGTGCAGAACTTTGTCCTTTTTACATTAAATATGTTTGAGTGCTAATTGAGGTATTTGGCCAGCCATTCCCTAATTTCCTTATAGTGGAACTTTGAATTCTCTGCCTTTAGAATCCAATGGTTTTCTTCCGGAAATACGATCAATTTAGAAGGTATTTTCATTCGCTGGTGGATGTGCCAGTTTTCGATGGTATTGTTGATCGGTACCCTGTAATCAAGTTCTCCCACAGTAAGCAGCATGGGGGTTTTGAAATTGGGGGCCATAAAATAGGGATTTTGTTCTTTCCATGTTTTGGTCTGCGTCCACGGAGCGCCGCCATTCATGACCTCTCTGCCAAAAATGACATCGCTGGTGCCCCATTGTGAAATAAAGTTGACCGCTCCGGCATGTGAAATCAGACATTTGTAGTGAGACGTTGTGCCTTGCAACCAGTTGGTGAGGTGACCACCATAACTCGCCCCTCCGGCAGCTTGACGGGATCCATCAATAAAGGAAAATCGTTTAATGGCATCTGCTGCCGCTTCCTGAATCTCTGTTGCCGGACCTTTGAATGGATCGTATTGGATGTCTTTGGAGAATTTTTCGCCATACCCTGTGCTACCGGTATAATCGGTGAGCACCAAGACATATTCTGCGCCTGCCAATACGTGGTAATTCCACCGGTAGCTGAATGCTTCTTTGTAGGAGATGGAGGGTCCACCGTGCATCAAGACAAAGAAGGGGTACTTTTTGTTGGGGTCAAAATTAGCCGGC
The DNA here is from genome assembly GCA_937973565.1 of uncultured Saprospiraceae bacterium. Taxonomy (GTDB): domain Bacteria; phylum Bacteroidota; class Bacteroidia; order Chitinophagales; family Saprospiraceae; genus JADKBO01. Next base: position 5,659 of record CALJKQ010000276.1, read on the forward strand.
CTTACCAACATCGAACGGATGCTTTTACCCCTCGAAGTTTTGGTCCAGAAGGTCTCCACATCGTTCAAATCCAGTTTTGACAACTTTTCAGTGTTGAAGGTTGTCAAAAATTCAGGTTTGCCATCAGCGGTAAAGGTCACCAACTCCGGCGGTGCTACAGCAGATTCATGGCTGGCAACCACGACACCCTTTTTAACCGACAACTGCGTCAAACAACCTTTTGGGGCTTTGTCCCATTTCACCGGTTGGGCATCATTGACAGACCATCTGTATATGAAGTCTCTGCCACTATCTTCGACTGACGCCCACAATTGACTGCCATCGAGTACGTATTGGTTGATGGGTCGGTCGAGGGTAGCTGAAAATACCACAGGATTTGTTACCCCCGGCCAATTGTAACGAATCAGCTTTGAAAGCTGATAAACTGAGTAGTCATTGTTGGAGACCAGGCAGAATAAGTATTTCCCATCCTCCGTCACCTGTGCATTGCTCACGTCTGTAAAGCCCGTTTCTATCATCTTCACGGATCCTGTACTCACATTCAACAAATGCAATTTGCTGGTAGTATACTGATAAGCAGCCGTATTCGCATCGATGGTAGCTGTGAATACAATGTCATCATTGCCCGCCCAGTTGGCGCCTCCAAGGCTGAAGCCGGGGCTGTCTGGCATCTTTGAAACAGCAAAAATATTTTTGGCTTTGGTACTGTCAATGTGCTGAACGAAGAGGTGACTTTGTTTTTCATCTCTCCAATGGTCCCAATCTCTGATGGGAAAGCCGTCATACACCCTGGCCTTGTATTTTTGATTTTTCTTTTCTTCAGCAGCCTTTTTCTGTAAGGAATCAGCATAGCAGCCCGGATATACTGCACTCCCAAACAAAATGGCTTTGCCATCGGGCCTCCAGCGGGGATTGGATACACCACTAAGGGAAGAGGTGAACTTTTGGGCTTCCCCTCCCGATTTCATATTGAGCAGATAGATCTGGCTTTCTTCTTCGCCATCTCTTTTGGCCACAAAAGCAAGGGTGCTGCCATCAGGGCTCCATGCATAAGATGATTCGCCCGCTTTATTGGTCGTTAGTCTGCGGGGTGCTTCGCTGCGGTCTAAAGGAGCAATCCACAAATCATTGACCTGCTCTTTTTCGTTGTATGAGGTCTCGTTGAGTGAAAAAACCACCCATTTACCATCCGGACTTAAAGCCGGTGCCCCTACCCTTTTGAGCAGCCACATATCTTCGTGGGTCATTGGCTTCTTGTCCTGTGCCTGCAAGGTGATTACCAACAAGCATAAAAAAATCGATAGAATTTGCTTCATTTGGATTTGAATTTGTGGTAAATATAGCAAATCGAAACCTAATCTGTTAGGCAGCAAAGGGATAAACCCTATCGTTTTAACAATATGAAAAATTGGCTCGTTTTAACCCTATTTACCTTCATCTTCTCTCCTTGCCTGTTGTCCGCGCAAAACAGCAACCATTTTTCAGTAAATGTGCTGGCTCCATTGGGTACAAAAAAACACATTGGCCTCACTTATCGCAGGGAATTGGGAAAACACCTTGGATTTCAGTTTACGGTCTTCAACAACTTCAACCTGGGAAACAGAATTATCAAAAACGACGACTTTGTCCCTTCCTTTAATTATCAGTATCAAAGAGGATGGAACAATATGGGGGGTGAAGTTACAATCTTCTTATTCAAAAACAGATTGGGTTTATACGGGGGGTACGAACGATTGCACGTCCTAAAGAATGAAAGGTTTTGTATCGATCCTATTGATCTGGGGAATGGCTTTAAGGATTGTGCCGAAATTGTACAGCTGGAATACAAAGATAGGGTACACCTCCTGCAAACGGGATTGAGGTACATTTTTCCTGTTATTTCGGATCCTGTTGACATTTCTTTTCACCTAAGACCTGCTTTATCTTTCTTTTGGAACGATACCCAATCTCAACTTCCCAATGGCAACGAACAGGAAGGCAGGTCGGTAGCATATCATACGGCGGGTGACTGGAACAACCATCTTCTTTTCAATGACCGAGGTACTTTTTTTCAAATAAAACTGGAATGCCATGTGGGAATATCCTGGTAAAGCACTGTTGCTAATTGCTTTCTTTACAACAACCGGCTTTAGCTGTTACAAATCGAGAACTTACTTTGACGTGTTCACAGTCAATTGTCCCAAATGTGATGACTACCCGGGCGGTTACTATAAGATAATTTTAGAAGATGGCAAGACAACTACTGTGAGGATGGAATGCAGCAGCAGCCGAAAATTCAATATTCAACATTATTCTGAATGGGGTTTAGCCATTTATCTCGAACGCAACAACGGTTGTATAGAAAACGACATCCCCTTGGCAGTAACAGAAATGGATCAGGAGATTGGAGCAATAGACATCAGCGAGCCACCGCTTATGGATCTTCTAAAGATAAAAATCAAAGCTTCTGAACCTACGCCCTATGAATTTTACTACAGCCAGGATCAGTGCACCTTATCTTATTATGCATCCACTTCCTACAACCCCGAATATCAAGTGACCGTGAACAAAGACACCATGCTCATTTTTGCTGTTGTACCCGACAAGGAGCTTGGCTTGATGGTTAAAAAAAGAGGGGAAATCATCTATGATGAAAATCTGACATTCCAGCGTAACCCCATCAACATAGAATTATGAACCTATTTGCCCGGAGCACCGGTGGCTATATAGAGGTGGAAATTTTCGCGGAATAATTTTACCGCAATGGCAAGCAGGATAATGCCAAACATTTTCCTTAATACATTGATAAAAGATGGACTAAGTTTGTCCTTGAGAAAATCACTGCTTCGCAAGACTATGTAAACCAAAATAATATTGATAAAAATGCCCGTGAGGATCTCAATGTTGTTGAATTTGGCTTTAAGGGAAATGATGGTGGTCATAGTTCCTGCCCCTGCCACCAGCGGAAAAGCGATGGGTACAATGGTGGCTTTTTTGACTTTTTTCTCTTCCTTAAACAGGGTAACGCCCAGGATCATTTCAAAACTTATGATAAACAGGATTATCGATCCTGCCACCGCAAAGGATGGGATGTCTACACCAAAAAGTTTCAATACCTGATCACCTACGTATAAGAATATGACCATCAAAACCAGGCTCACCAGGGCAGCCTTGCCCGATTCAATGCGATTGCCTTTTTCTTTTAAGTCGATGATAATGGGCAAAGAGCCGATAATGTCAATGACAGAAAAGAGAATTAAGCCTACCGATAAAATATTTTTTGCATCCATTGCCATAATTTAAATTACCTGAAAACCACCGGCATAGGGATCATCTTCCGGATCTACGAGGATGGTATTGTAGCCGTATAATCGCGCCCACCCTTCGATAGAGGGGATGATGGCCTTGAATTCACCCACCATAACTTCTTCTTCTACCCTGCCTGTGAAGGTGGAAGCGATATAACTCTCATGTACAAAAGACTGTCCCTTACTCAGTTTCCCTTTCGCGTGCCATTGCGCCATTCTGGCTGAAGTACCCGTGCCACAAGGACTGCGGTCGATGGCCTTATCCCCGTAAAATACGGCATTTCGTGCATCAGATGTAGCGTGTACAGGTTGGCCCGTCCACAGGATATGACTACATCCTCTGATGTTGTCATCGAGAGGATGGATAAAGGTGTATTTTTCATTGAGGATGCTTCTGAGGCTTCTGCTCATGGCAATGAGTTTATCGGCTGTATAATCGGCGATATCATGGAAATTTTTTTGCGGGTCTACGATGGCATAGAAATTTCCTCCATAAGAAACATCGACCTTGAGGGGTCCCAAATCGGGATGTTCTACCTCCAGATCCCGGGCGTACAAAAAAGAAGGTACATTGGTTAATTTTACTTTCTTCACTTTATTGCCTTCTTGCTGGTAAGAAACCAATACCAGGCCTGCCGGTGTCTCCAGTCTGAGTTTGCCATGCTCTTTGGGAACGATCAGCCCTTCCTCAATCGCTATGGTCACAGTGCCAATGGTGCCGTGTCCGCACATGGGCAGACAGCCGCTGGTTTCAATAAAAAGGACAGCCATATCGTTGGCGGGATCAGATGGGGGATACAAAACAGAGCCACTCATCATATCGTGACCCCGGGGTTCAAACATCAATGATTTGCGAATCCAATCGTAATGTTGCAAAAAATACAAGCGCTTTTCTGCGATGTTATTGCCTTGTAATGCAGGACCACCACCGGCTACCACCCTTACCGGATTGCCGCAGGTATGGGCATCCACACAAAAGAATCTTCTTCGCTCCATGATCATAGATTTTCGCGTGTCAATTGGCCATTGATCGTCCTCCAGGCTTCAGAAGGGTTTTCATTTTTAAGGATGCAAGGCAAAAGATGTTCCGGCCAATTTTGAAAGGCTACGGGCCTTAACCACCTCATGATGGCTTTGTTGCCAACAGCTGTGAAACGGGCATCGGTTGTGGCAGGGTACGGCCCACCATGCACCATGGCATCGCATACTTCTACACCGGTGGGTACTCCATTGTAAATAATCCTTCCAACCTTGCGGATCACGGTGGGCAAGATGCTTTTCACCACAGCAGCATCGGCGTCCGCGGCTATGAAGGTAGTAGTCAGTTGGCCGCCCAATGCCGAGATACAGCGCATCATTTCTTCTTTATTTTCACATTCAACTACCATAGAGAAGGGACCAAATACTTCTTCATGCAAAGTTGGTTGTTCCATAAAATCTTTGGCTTGCACAGTAGCCAGGACAGGCGTTCCTGTGCCATCTCCGGTTGCCTCTACATGCGCCAGAATATTTACTCCTTTGCTGCCGGTAACAGCCTGTTTGCGATTCACAAAATTTTGGTGAATGCTATCGTTTAACATTTTGAAATCCCTTATCTGCGCTATCTTTTGAGCCAGGTGTTGTTTAAAAACCTCGAGGTCAGGACCTGACAATCCAAAGATCAAACCCGGGTTGGTACAAAACTGCCCTACCCCCATGGTAATGGCCGAGGCATAGGTATCTGCCCATGTTTGTGCACCTTGCTGTAAGGCAGCGGGCATCAACAACACCGGATTGACACTGCCCATCTCCGCAAAAACAGGGATGGGTTCTTCTCTTTGCCGGGCGTATTCATGAATGGCCATTCCTCCTTTGAGAGAGCCTGTAAAGCCAACTCCCTTCACACCGGGATGTTGTACCAGGGCTTTTACATCATCAAAGCTTTGGGTCACAAAATGAATAAAGAGGTCTTCGGGATACCCGTGCTTTCGCAACGCCGTTTGAATGGCTGTCGCCACCATCTGTGAAGTCTTTGGATGAGCCGGATGGGCTTTGCAGATAACCGAGCAACCCGCAGCCAGTGCAGAAGCAGTGTCACCCCCGGCTGTTGAATAGGCAAGTGGAAAATTGCTGGCACCAAAAACCACGATGGGACCAATGGGCATGAGGGCAGAACGCAGGTCCGGCCTTGGCAAGGGCTTGCGATCCGGCAAGGCTGTGTCGATGGTGGCTTCGCGGTAGGTGCCATTTTCAATGGCGGTAGCAAACATCCTGAGCTGACCACAGGTGCGGGCCCTCTCGCCCTCAAATCGGACTATTGGCAAATGGCTTTCTGCAGAGGCCGTATGCAATAGCTCATCTCCCAGTGCTTCGATTTCATCCG
>CALJKQ010000277.1 GCA_937973565.1 uncultured Saprospiraceae bacterium
CGTCGCTCCTGGTAAATATGATGCTTTCTACAATTTTGTAAGTGGTGGCTTTAGCGGACAAATGAGTGTATATGGCTTGCCTAGCGGACGCTTATTAAGAGTTATTCCTGTATTCTCAGTAGATCCTGAAAAAGGTTGGGGTTATAGTGAAGAAACTAAACCAATGTTAAACACATCACACGGTTTTGTTCCTTGGGACGATTTACATCATACCGAATTATCTCAAACAAATGGTGAAATTGATGGTCGTTGGATTTTTGGAAATGCAAACAATACACCACGCGTTGCACGTATTGATTTGAAAACATTTCGTACTGCAGAAATTATTGAATTACCAAATAGTGCAGGTAATCACTCATCTCCGTTTATTACAGAAAACACAGAATATGTTGTTGCTGGAACTCGTTTCAGTGTTCCAGCTGATAATTCAAATGGTGATGTACCAATCAACACATTTAAGCAAAATTTTAAAGGTTATTTATCCTTTATAAGTGTTGGAAAAGAAGATGGAAAAATGGATATCGCTTTTCAAATTGAATGTCCAGGTGTAAGCTTTGATTTGAGCCATTCAGGAAAAGGAAAATCACATGGCTGGTTCTTCTTCTCTTGCTATAATACAGAACAGGCAAATACTTTATTAGAAGTAAATGCATCTCAAAAAGACAAAGACTTTATCATGGCAGTGAATTGGAAAAAAGCTGAAGAATATTTAAAAGCTGGTAAAGGCAAAAAGGTGCCTGTTAAATATGCACATAATATATACAGCGATAAAACTCATAGTGCCACTTCAGAAATTAAAACAGAAGTAACGGTTTTAAGTGCTAAAGAATTAAAAGACATTTGTTATTTCATACCTTGTCCAAAATCACCGCATGGTTGCGATGTTGACCCGACAGGTGAATACATTGTAGGCAGCGGTAAATTAGCCGCACTGATTCCTGTATTTAGTTTCGATAAATTAATGAAAGCAATTGCAGCGAAAGATTTTGTTGGAGATTTTGACGGTATTCCTGTGGTGAAATATGAGTCTGCTTTATACGGTGAAGTTCAAAAACCGGGCTTAGGACCTTTGCATACAGAGTTTGACGGTAAAGGAAATGCCTATACTTCTTTCTTTGTATCATCTGAGGTTGTAAAATGGAACATCAAAGATTTGAAAGTAGTAGACAGAGTGCCAACCTATTATTCTGTCGGACACCTTTGCGTTCCCGGTGGTGATTCCAAAAAGCCTTATCCTAAGTATTTGATTGCCTACAATAAAATTACAAAAGACAGATACCTGCCAACCGGCCCTGAGCTTTCTCAAAGTGCTCAGCTCTATGATATCAGTGGTGACAAGATGCAGCTCATTCTTGACTTTCCCACTATTGGTGAGCCTCACTATGCCCAGGCTGTTCCGGCTGATATCATCAGGAACAACGGACAGGTTAAAATCTTCAAAATTGATGAAAACAAACACCCTTATGCTGCCAAAGGAGAAGGAGAAAGTAAGGTGGTCAGACAAGGCAATAAAGTCCATGTCTACATGACTGCAGTTAGATCTCACTTTTCACCTGACAACATCGAAGGAATCAGAATGGGGGATGAAGTCTACTTCCACGTTACCAATCTCGAGCAGGACTGGGATGTGCCTCATGGCTTTGGTATCAAGGGTGCCAATAATGCGGAACTTCTCATAATGCCGGGTGAAACCACTACTTTGAAATGGACACCGGACAGAGTGGGTATGTTCCCCATGTATTGTACAGACTTCTGTAGTGCGCTACACCAGGAAATGCAGGGTTATGTGAGGGTTTCACCTTCATCATCCAAAGTACCTCTAAGTTTTACATTAGGAGGCAATAGTACGCAACCTGTCAAATAATGAACCATGTTTCAGAGAATGTTGGTGTTTATGGTAAAACGACGATGTCCTGATGATAACAATACTGTCATCTTTGGCTTTAAGCATGCTCTGATTTCAAAGCTTGTTCCACTTGCTGGTACAAAATCAGAACGATTTTTCATATAATGAAGAGGGGAGGTGTACACTTCCCCTTTTTCATAAAATATACAACCATGAATACGCGATTATCAAAATCATCCATTTACGCGCTGCTGCTGGCAGGCATTTCCTTGATTATTTCCATTTTTGTTCCCATTTGGAGGATAGACCTTGATGCCCCTCAATACCCTGAAGGGCTTCGTTTACTCATCCACGCCAATAAACTCGCAGGAGACGTTGACATTGTAAACGGACTGAACCATTACATTGGCATGAAAACATTACATGCGGAAGAGTTTATCGAATTTTCAGTACTTCCCTATATCATTGGTGCTTTTGCGGTTATGTGTTTTGTCATCGCTTTTTTGGGCAACAGAAAATGGGTTAACTTTTTGCTGATCGCATTTGCTCTCTTTGGTGCGGTGGCTATGTATGACTTTTGGAGATGGGAATACGAATATGGTCATAACCTCGACCCCAATGCGGCCATCATTGTGCCCGGCATGGCTTATCAACCTCCTTTGATTGGTTTTAAACAGCTGCTCAATTTTGGGGCCTATTCCATTCCTGATATTGGAGGTTGGCTTTTTGTGGCAGCGGGCTTATTGATGTGTTTTGCTGGATACAATGAATTTAAACAGTCCAAGCTCTCAACTGGAGTAAAAACCTTACTTTTATTCGGTATTACAGCAACGGCACTCTCTGCGTGTTCTCCTTCGGGACCTGAACCACTAAAGGTAAATCAGGATGTTTGTTTTCATTGCAAGATGAATATTTCTGATGCTCGTTTTGGTGCGGAGTTGATCACATCTAAGGGCCGTGTTTATAAATTTGATGATGTTATTTGTATGAAATCCTTTGCATCCAATCTGCCATCAGACGATATAAAAGCAATGTATGTTTGTGATTATACACAACCGGGCCATTTGGTGTTGACGGATTCTTTGTATTTTCTTCAGGGAGAGGCAATTTCATCTCCAATGAGAGGAAATATAGCTGCTTTTACAGACCGCACCGTTATGCAAGGATATATGGAGACATGGAAAGCAATTGAAATTGACAAAAATAATCTGATCAATCCTTGATCCTGGTGAACAGATTCCTGCTATATCTCCTTTTTATCATCCCATCGGCATTGTTTGCTGCCCATTTTGAAGTGGGCCGTGATAAACCGCATCATACACTTAAAAGTGTTCTTCAGTTGGCCAAAGATCATGACACCATCTGGGTTGACAGAGGCTTGTATGCGGAGGGTAATATTGTTATTGACAAATCGGTTGTCATCATTGGAAGGAATTGGCCCGTAATTGACGGGCAAAAAAAATCAGAAATATTTTCCATCAAAGCCAGTCATGTCACATTAAAGGGCCTGGTAGTTAAGGGTTCGAATTACGCGTCTTTGGACGATCCTGCGGCCATAAAGGTTTACGATGCTGCTTATGTTACCATTGAAGGCAACAGGCTCGATGACAATTTTTTTGGTATTTACCTGCAATACAGCAAACATACTTTGATTAAGAACAATGTTATCAAAGCTTATGGTAAGGAAGAGCAGATGATTGGAAACGGCATTCATTGCTGGAAAAGTGATAGCTTGCAGATTATTGGCAATACAATCAGTGGTCACAGGGATGGCATTTATTTCGAGTTTGTGACACATTCTGTTATTTGGAGAAATGTTTCCCACAACAATATCCGGTATGGATTGCATTTTATGTTTTCCAACAACGATGCTTATATTTCTAATGTTTTTAAACAAAATGGCTCGGGGGTTGCGGTTATGTTTACCAAAAACGTAATCATGATTAACAATCATTTTATTGAAAACTGGGGGGATGCATCCTATGGTCTTCTCTTAAAAGAAATATCAGATTGCCATATACTTGGCAATCGTTTCAATAGCAATACTGCAGGTATTTACCTGGAAGGGGTAAGCCGAGCCCGTATTGAGGACAATACCTTCAATGACAACGGCTGGGGCATGAAGATTCAGGCTAGCTGTATGGACAATGTCATCCATAAAAACGACTTCAGGAGCAATACATTTGATGTCAGTACCAATGGAGATCTCGTACTCAATACTTTCGAGAGGAATTATTGGGATAAGTATGAGGGCTATGATCTCAATAAAGATGGTACAGGTGATGTACCTTACCATCCGCTGAGTTTATTTTCCAAAATTGCAGAGACCAATCCTTCTGCCATGCTCTTGTTCAGAAGTTTTATTGTGGTGTTAATGGACAGGAGCGAAAAAGTTATGCCCAGTCTGACACCTGATAATTTTATCGATCTTTACCCTAGGATGAAACCGGTCTTTACATGATTGAAGTTGTAAACCTGCACAAAAAATTTGGCAAATTCTCCGCGCTGAGTAACATCCATCTCGTATTGGAGGCGGGTCATTGCATTGCATTGGTTGGCCCCAACGGATGTGGAAAAACCACCTTGATCAAATGTTTACTGGGCCTGGTAGTTCCCCAACAAGGTCAGATATTAATTCGCGGCCAAGCTTCCATTCACCAGCACAGCCATAGGGCTTATTTGGGGTATATGCCACAAATAGGCAGGTATCCGGGCAATCTATCCATTGCACAGCTCATTGAGATGGTCAGGAATTTACGGCCTCAGCAAGCCCATTACGATGAAGAGCTTATAGATTCGTTGGGAATTAGCTCCATTTTATCTAAAAAAATGTCCAGCCTGTCTGGTGGTACCATTCAGAAGGTAAGTGCAATTCTCGCATTTTTATTTGATCCGGATATCCTTATTTTGGACGAACCAACCGCCGGATTAGACCCTCTCTCATCAGAAATTCTCAAACAGAAAATAGAAAAAGCTGTAAAACAAGGCAAATTGGTGCTCATCACCTCTCATATATTAAGTGAGCTCGACGAATTGGTAACCGAGGTGGTTTTTATGCAGGAGGGACAAATCGTGCTGCATCGCCCTGTCCATCAACTGATAAAGGAAACGGGAGAGACCAAACTTTCAAAGGCCATCCTTTCTATACTTCAAAGTAAAGAACACCATGAATAGGATCCTGAAATACGTGATGCTCGACATCGTCAAGAGCAAATTGGTAATCGGATATACCCTCATATTAGCGCTGCTGTCATGGAGTCTTTTTAGTTTGGAGGACAACTCAGCCAAAGCTGTGCTATCCCTTACCAATGTGGTATTGTTGGTCGTGCCTCTTGTGACCGTTATTTTTTCTACCATTTATATGTACAATGCAGCCGAATTCATCGAGTTGCTTGCCAGTCAACCCCTGAAGCGGGTCTCCATCTGGACAGGTTTTTTCCTGGGGCTGTCTGCAGCTCTTGTCACCGCCTTAATACTTGGTCTGGGCCTTCCCTTATTGCTGTATGCGGACTTTGCTATGGCAGCCGTGTTGTTGACAACCGGTATTATGATGTCGCTGATTTTTGTTTCATTGGGTTTATGGGTGTCTTCCATGACACGTGATAAAGCCAGAGGCATCAGCACAGCAATCTTTGTTTGGCTGTTTTTTGCGGTATTATTCGATGGGCTTATGTTGCTGCTGCTTTTTCAGTTTTCGGATTATCCAATCGAAAAAACCATGATTGGCTTAACGGCATTCAGTCCTGTGGATTTATGCAGAATTTTGATCCTATTGCAATTGGATGTTTCAGCGCTGATGGGATTTACGGGTGCCTTATTCAGGGACTTCTTCGGATCTACTAAGGGGGAATGGGTTGCATTTGGACTGCTTACACTTTGGGTTGTTATACCTTTTTACTTTTCCACCAAAAAGTTCAGATTAAAAGATTTATAAACAATAGCTCCACATGGCAATGGAGCTATTGCTATAAACAAAACTAAATTATTTGCTAGTTGGTAATAATACGTCGTTGATCACGTGAATGATGCCATTGGAGGTTGGAATGGATGCTACAATTTCGCTGCCATTTACGGTTACTTTTCCATCTTTTTTGCCAATGGTAATGTGACCTCCATTCACTTGCTCGAACTTTTGTCCATCGCTTAGGTAAGATGTCTTGAGAACACCCACATATGTATGGTATCCCAGAATATCGGTTAGCGCATCTTTTTTTTCAGGCTTTAAAAGATCCTCAACGGTGCCTGCAGGTAGTTTGTCAAAAGCGGCATTGGTTGGTGCAAAAACGGTGAACGGTCCTGCATTACTCAATGCATCTACCAATCCGGCAGCTTTCACGGCGGCTACCAGGGTTGTATGGTCTTTACTTTGTACTGCCACTTGCACAATGTTGGGATTGGAGACGTCGTCTTTCACGCCAGATTGTCCGGTTAATTGTGTTTCTCCACCGGCAGCGGCATTTTCTGTAGCAGATGTGGAATTGGTATTTTGGCATGAAATGGCAGCCAAAACAATTAATGTCAAAATTAATAATGATTTCATGTTAATAGATTTTAGTTGGAAAAATGATCTTTTGTGTTCGCAAAATATCCAACCAAAAATATCAATCCATTACACCCTGGGATATGCGTACAATCATAAAGTGAGGAGGGTCAACAACCACTATGACCAAAGCCATTTGCAGCTGCTGCAATTTGCTTGTTCCATTGAGAGGAAAACATCACAATCAGTCCGGTCAACATGACAATGCTGACCGTAAACAAAGCCATATTGGCCCATGGGATAGCTATGTATTCAAAAGAGGCAAAGCCCTGAAGTGCCAAAATGGCTTCGTTGCAAAAAATGCCAATAAGCAATACATAAAATCCACGGGCAAAATTGCGGTTATACTTCAAAACACCCAGGCCTGTCAATAGTAAAATGAGGGTAGTGGAAGAAGCCGCCAGTAACACAAGGTGCAAATAGGCAATGACGATGGGTCGGAAACCAAAAGCCAGTTTACTCATGGCTGGAATGACAGAGAACAATTGCAATAGAAATTTGATCCCGTAAGCACTCCCCGCAAATAAACTGCCCCATTTGATAAGCGGTAAAATATGGGGTACAACCTTGTCCTTAACGGAATATATTCTAAGTAGCAAAATTGCAATGCCCACCGTTTGTAAAATAACGAAGGCTACCACCAAAATATAAACAAACCAGGGTAAGTCCATCCATAAGACAGACAGTCCGTAGGCAGGTAAAACACTCCACTTCAAAAAGCGGAAGGGTAGGCCATCATCTATACTCACATGGAAGTTTTGTTTTAAAAAATACAGAGCTGCTCCAATGATGCCAAAGAGGAACCAGCCGTTGTATTGAAAATGCAAAAAGAAATAAACCGATGCCAGATAACTGTGCTGATCTATGTTGTGACTGGCCATCATGTAGGCAAGTACGAAAGTGCCAACAGACGAAAGAGCCTGCCAGATGAGTGCCCAGAGAAACCATTTTGTCCACGGGTGTTCGTCTGAAGTGTCTTTTCGATGGTGAATGTATAAGTAAAGGATGATATACGAGATGATTACAGTAGCCGTTGAGAATGTAATCGAAAGCCAGTTATAACCTGCGACAGCAAAAGAGAAGAGCATCCCAAACCCCATCAGGTATTGTGCAAAGATGAGTTTGTGCAACCACGCCGTCCATCTGCTTTGGGCTTGCATGCTGTGCAAAATAATTAAATACAAGGCCAGACTGATCCAACTGGCAAAAGCAAAATGGGAATGCGCGTGTTGCAAATATTTTTGTTCGAGATAAGGGAAGTCAAAGCCGATTTTGTACCTCATAATGCAGCCAAGGATAGCGACAATGACAAAATTAGCCAGAAGTAACCTGCCATACTGATTAAAATAGTTCGAAGCTGCCTCGTTATGTGAACTCATTCTTTTAATAATATAGTTTGCGGTTCCTGATTTCAATTTTACTCTCTTGTTCCATCCTTTTGAGGGTGCGGATGACGGTCTCAACCCTGAGTCCGGTAAAATCGGCTATTTCCTGTCGGGTCAGACAAATTTGACACTTTGAGTTTTTTTCAGATCCCTGCTTCTTTTTAATATCGTCCAGGATGAATTGAATTTTAAACTCCGGAGCCTGACCCGTGAGCATGGTATTTCTTTTTGACTTTTCATACGTTTTAGCCGCCAAAAGTTTGTTGAGATCACGACACATATCGGGACGTTCTTGCAACATGGTTTCAAAGCTTGACTTAGGAAGACGAAGATAGACGCCATGGGTCACTCCAATGGCAGAGGCAGGATAGGGTTCATCAAGGATCAGCGGTGGTTCTCCAAAACAAAAACCGTCGGTAAATACACCTTGTGTATAAGATTTGCCGTCTTCACCATTGGAAACCATCTTAACGCAGCCCTCCACCACTTGATAAAAATACCTGGGCAAACTGCCTTCCTGAAAAATGATCTCTCCTTTTTCAAATTGCTTTAGCTGGGCTTTGTACTCCAGCAGAGTAGCATTATCCAAACCATTACTTACCATGTCCATTCTTAATTTGGCTTTGAAATACTAAGTTAGGTTTAATTGGATTGATTATAAATAATATTGAGGTGACCTTCATCATTGCAGGTGCCTTCAAAGATCATATATAAAATAAAAAAGGTGTTATGGACTCCATAATACCTTTTTATTTCGCGGTTTTTAAAGGCTTTTTAGCTTTTCTATTTCTGACTGCAGCAATTGAATCCGCTCTTTGCCATCACTCAACTTTTTCTTTTCGCGGTCAATTACATCGGCAGGGGCCCCGCTGACAAATCTTTCGTTGCTTAGTTTCTTTTCAATAGAGGCTACAAAGCCCAATTGGTGGGTGAGCTCTTTTTGTTTTTCCTCCAACTCTTTTTCTACATCAATGGAAATGTTCACCAAAGCAGTATAGTTTTCGGCGTCTGTGATGAAACTGATGCCCACTGCATTGTCATCTGTCGAAAGACTAAAATCTTCCAGTCCTGCCATTTTTAGACACACTTCACGATAGCCGGGTAACGTGAAGTAGGTTTCTGTGTTTGGTGTTTTTTTGGCAATCAGAGGGAAACTATCTCTGGATTTCAACCCATTTTTACTCCTCAATTCTCTTACCTGTGTAATTAATTTTTTGGCATGTTCAACCGCATTTAACACGACATCAGATCCCTCTTTGTAGATTGGAAACGCGCTTACTATGCAGTCATCCTGCTTTTCAGGGTTGAGTTGGTGCCAGATTTCTTCTGTAATAAAAGGCATATAAGGATGCAACAAACTGCATATCGATGAAAAGATGGCTATGGTCTTATCCAGGGTCCCTGCTGCTATTTTTTCATCCTGGCCCGGTTTGATCATCTCCAGGTACCAGGAGCAAAAATCATCCCATATAAAAGAATAAATGGTGATGAGGGCTTCAGACAGTCTATAGCTTGCAAAATTGTCTTCAACCTCCTTAACAACGGTGTTGAATTTGGCTTCTAACCATTGGGTGGCAATGGCATCCAGATCGCTCATGCCTTTGTCACTATCACCTTCCCAGCCTTTGATCAGGCGCATGGCATTCCACAGCTTATTGCAGAAATTGCGCCCTTGCTCTACCAGTTTTTCATCAAACAACAAGTCACCACCCGCCGGCGAACAACTCAACATACCAAAACGTACACCATCTGCTCCATAATCCTCAATGAGTTTTAGTGCATCCGGTGAGTTACCCAGCTGCTTACTCATTTTTCGACGCTGCTTGTCCCTCACCATGCCGGTAAAGTACACATGGTGGAATGGCTTTTTACCTGTCCATTCGAAGCCCGCCATTGCCATCCTGGCTACCCAAAGGAAGATGATATCCCATCCTGTAACCAATACATTCGTTGGATAGTAATATTCTAACTGCTTTTTATCGTTGAAGCCATCAAATACGGAAATAGGCCACAGCCAACTGGAAAACCAGGTATCCAATACATCTTCATCCTGGCGCAAATCGCTTGCCTCCAGATTGGCATTGCCGGTTTTTACTCTTGCTTGTTCCAGCGCAAGCTCTTCATTTTCTGCCACAAAGGTGTCCTCTCCCAGATACCACGCAGGTACCCGGTGTCCCCACCAAAGCTGTCGGGAAATACACCAGTCTCTGATGTTTTCCATCCAGTGACGGTACAAATTTTTCTGGTTCTTCGGGAAAAACTCGATGTCATCGCTCTCAACCGCTGCAAGTGCAGGGCCGGCAATGGCCTTCATATCTACATACCATTGCAGTGAAAGACGGGGTTCCACCACGGCATTGGTACGCTCAGAACGACCTACATTGTTTTTATAATCTTCTATTTTTTCAATAAAGCCGGCTGATTCCAGGTCATCTGCAAATTTTTTCCTGACCACAAACCTGTCTTCTCCCGGATAAATACCGGCTTCAGCACTCATAGTGCCATCGTCGTTGAATACATCAACCGTTTCCAGCTTATGTTTTACGCCCAGATCAAAGTCGTTGACGTCGTGAGCAGGTGTTACTTTCAAAGCTCCGGTACCGAAATCCATGGTTACATACTCGTCAAAGATAACCGGTACGACTCTGCCAATAAGTGGCACGATTACTTTTTTACCTTTCAGATGCTGATATCTCGGATCGTCAGGATGCACCGCTACGGCTGTATCACCGGGTATCGTTTCCGGTCTTGTGGTGGCAATCACCAGATAATCATCGCTCCCTTCAATGGCATATTTAACATGAAAGAGGCGGGAATTTTCGAGACCATAAATGACCTCTTCATTGGACAATACGGTCTTTGCTTCAGGGTCCCAGTTTACCATCCTTTTTCTCCTGTACAGCTTTCCCTTTTCATACAAGTCTACGAAAACTTTGTAAACCGCTTCTGATCTTACCTCGTCCATGGTAAATGCGGTTCGGTCCCAATCGCAGGATGCACCCAGTTTTTGCAATTGCTGTAAAATGATACCTCCGTACTCTTCTTTCCATTCCCAGGCGTATTTCAAAAACTCATCTCTGGTAAGGTCCGATTTTTTGATACCTCTTTCTCTCAACATCTTTACCACTTTGGCTTCGGTGGCAATAGAGGCGTGGTCAGTGCCTGGCACCCAGCATGCATTTTTTCCCTGCATACGCGCCTTTCTGATCAATACATCCTGGATGGTGTTGTTGAGCATGTGTCCCATGTGTAATACACCCGTTACATTGGGTGGTGGAATCACAATGGTAAATGCCTCACGGTCGTCCGGAGTGCTGGCAAAGTATTTTTTATCCATCCAATGCTGGTACCACCTTGCCTCAGTTTCGGCCGGACTGTATCTTGCTGAAATCTCTGTCATTTTATTCTTTTTTAGGAATCCTTCACTTCATTTAAAGGAATCACCTGACGTTACGATTATATCTTGTCGAAATATTTAAAGCTCTGACCTGCTTTGATGCTAAGCAGGGTTTCATAAATGAGTTTGATCACATTTTCGATATCCTGCTTGTGCGCCATTTCTACGGTAGTGTGCATGTACCGCAGTGGAAGGGAGATCAGTACAGATGGAATGCCTCCACCCGTATAAGCAAATGCATCGGTATCGGTACCTGTAGATCGGCTCGAAGCAGAAAGTTGCACAGGTATGTTTTTGGTCTCTGCCACATCCCTCACCTGACGTAACAACTTGTTGTGAACCGCAGGAGCAAAGGTGAGTACAGGTCCTTTACCACAGGCCAGATCGCCTTCTTTGCGTGTAGTGACCAAAGGTGTATTGGTGTCGTGACAAACATCTGTGACAATGGCAACATCGGGTTGAATGGTGTTGGCAATCATTTCTGCGCCTCTCAAACCTATCTCTTCCTGCACTGAGTTTACAATGTAGAGGGTATAAGGTAGTTTCTTTTTGTTTTCTTTCAGCATGCGCGCCACTTCGGCAATACAAAATCCACCCATTCTGTTGTCCAGGGCTCTTCCTGTATAAAAGGTTTCATTGATCATGGTAAGGCCATCGTCGAAGGTGATTACACAGCCGGGATGGATACCCATAGCTTCCACTTCTTTTTTGTCTGCTGCTCCTACATCGATGAAGATGTTGTCCATGTTGGGTGTTATATCCGCTTCTTTTCCGGTACGTGTGTGAATAGCCGGCCAGCCAAATACACCTTTTACAGGCCCTTTGTCTGTGTGAATAGTTACCCTCATAGAAGGGGCGATCAAATGGTCGCTACCGCCATTTCGGATGACACTAATGTAACCTTTCTCTGAAATATAATTTACAAACCATGAGATCTCATCGGCGTGACTTTCAATCACCACTTTGTATTTTTTACCGGGATTGATTACGGCATAAGCTGTGCCATAATTATCGAGGTGCCATTCGTCAATGTAAGGTTTCAAAAAGCGAAGCCATATCTTCTGTCCTTCCGCTTCAAAACCGGTAGGAGCTGTGTTGTTCAAGTATTCGTATAAGAAGCCCTCGGATTTTTTATTAAAAAAGGTCATGGTTTTGGAAAATTTGCGCAAAGATCGCAATTTTTCTGATTTTGGCCAATTTTATTTTGTAAACATCAGTAATTCAAATAGTTGTGAGTGGAGATTTGGGGTAAAATCAATATTCGTCTTTTTATTGTGCTTTTTACTCCCAGTTCTGAGGATCTACGCGCCATTCAATCAGCATTCTTACATCGTCTTCGCGAATGTAATTTTTTTCGTTCGCCACCTGAATCAAAGTGTCGTAATTGGTAATGGTCTTATAAGCAACCCCTTGATTTTGAAAGTTTTGCCTTGCCTGATCAAAACCGTAGTCGAAAATGGCAATCACACCCACCACATTTTTACCTTCTTCTCTCAATACGTCTACCACCTGCAGCGAACTGCCGCCGGTGGAGATAAGGTCTTCTACCACAAGAATGTTTTCAAACGATGACAAGTCGCCTTCAATCCTGTTTTTGCGACCATGTGACTTTGCCTCGGCTCTCACGTAGGCAAAAGGCATGTTCAAAGCGTCTGCCAGCAGTGCACCATGGGCAATGCCGGCCGTAGCTACCCCGGCAATAGCATCAAATGAAGGCATTTGGCTACATATTTTTTTTAGCCCGTCTTTAACCAGGTTCCG
>CALJKQ010000278.1 GCA_937973565.1 uncultured Saprospiraceae bacterium
ATCAGATCTGGTGACTGGAGTTCAGACGTGTGCTCTTCCGATCTCCATTGAACATTGAACATTGAACATTGAACATTGACCATTGAAACATTGACCATTAAATCATTGAACATTAACCATTGAAATCTCAATTTTCTAAGAACCTTTAATTGCTAACTTTAATATAATGGGAGAAGGATTACATACATTGAGGATGTTGTTGGTTCCGGCTAATGAGGGCTTGTTAAAGGCGGCGATGGAGAGCGATGAGGCATTGGGCGCTGCATTGGGTGTGAACATAGTCCAGAGCTGGACAGAGTTTGGCAGGGATCCATTTGTATATGCGCTTACCATGATTGAAAAAGATGATCGCTCTGCGGGATGGGTAAATTACTTTCCTGTATTGAGAAGGGATCAGACGCTTGTAGGAAATGGAGGATTCAAGGGCAAGCCCGATGCTGAGGGTTGGGTGGAAATAGGTTATGAAATCGCTCCGGTGTACAGAAACCAGGGTTTGGCTACTGAATTTGCTATGGCGTTAATTGATTTTGCACTTGCTTCACCGGAAGTAAATGGTATTTGTGCTCATACGCTGGCAGAAGAAAATGCTTCCTGTGCGGTATTGCGTAAATGTGGGTTTAAAAAAACAGCTGAATTGGTAGACCCCGATGATGGGCCTGTATGGCGATGGGAGTGGGTGAATACTTAAAAGTAAGCATTGGATAAAGAAATTGCTTTACCCCACGCTGAACAAAAAATAGAAAGTAAATACGTTTTGTTAGTTACCCGGATTTATATTTCCAAGGTTAATAACTGTGCCATTGAAAGTTCCGGTTCCGGTCATGTTTCCCTGATTGGCATAAAAGCCGGATCCACCCTGGTATTCTATGGTACCATTGTTTTTAAGGGTCCCCATATTAACAATTGAACCTGATGCGTCTATGGTAAGCGTGCCGGAAGACCAGCACAATTCTTTGTTATTGGGAATATTAAGGGTACCTGGTACATGAAGAGAAAAGCCATTGGCGTCGATGCACACGGAATGAATGAAATTCAAGGGTGATTCGGCGATATCTTCCAGCAATATGATTTCGTCTCCATCAGAGGCTGCATTGATTGCGTCCTGAAGGTTGCTGTAAACTACATTAGTGGTTACATTTTTAATTTTTTCATTGGAACAATAGGTGAAAAACACCCTGCTGATATTAGAGGAAGAGGGTTCAACCCATAAATTTTGGGGTGAATTTGTTGTCAAAGGAAATTGCATGCCCAATCGGGTGAAGGGTACGTTGGTCCCGTTGATGGTAAATGAATTAGTGGCGCTGCCATAGGAATTCCATGTACCTCTTTGTCCCAGGATGCCAATGATATCGTTGGCATTAATATCTATGTCTACAAGGATATCACCTGATTCGGGATTATTTTGAGTTAAGTAAAGTACTGTAAAATCATTGGTTGTGGTTGAATAAGTTGGCACAGGGGAATTAAATTTTAATACAGCAATACTTTGGGGCCCAGAGTTGGCATCTGTAGGCACTCTTAGACTTGTAATGCGGATCGCGGATGGACAGGTAAAGGTATATCCTCTTACATTGGCCGAAAAAACAGTACTCTGAGGTGGCATGGAGATGGTTTGCGAATTAACCATGTTATCATTGTCATTGCAATCCAGTGCATTGGCTACAAAGCCGGATCCACAGCTATTGCAAAATGACTGACTCGAAGAGGCATTGCCGTAACCGTCTCCGTCCTGGTCCATGTAGCAAGTAAGGGTAATGCATGAGGCAGGGGCTGTGGCGATGGGAGTTGATTCTGAACTTATGTAAGTATTGTCATCGTCGCAGACGCATCGGGTACTCAGATTCTGTACCGGACCACTTTGATTGTAAGTAGGTATAGTATAACTCCAGGTGGAACCATCAAAATACTGAATGGTGCTACCTGCCGGACAAGGGGTGCCGGAAGGGGCAATGATTTGCCCCCCGCTGGCCGTACAGCTTATGTCGCAGCTGCTGTTGATGATGGTTACATTGTCGGGTTCTGTAGCGAAAACAGGGCAAAATTCATTGTCCACCAGGGTGATATTTACAGAAATGTTGGTGCCGAGCATGATGCCGGGACTTGGGTTTACCAAAGTAATGGTGGCAGTTTCATTGCCTTCATAGACAGCATCGTCCGACACAGTAAAAGTGACTGAGCCTGTAGTTTCACCATCCAAAATGACCACATTGATGGATGAGAGGTTATAGTCTGTTGGAAAAACATCAAAGCCTGTGACATCCAGGCTAACATTCTGATCGCCTGAAACCGGCAAATCTGAAGTAACGGTAAGGGTTATTACGGTTTGATCAGCTTCTGTACCTGAGTTCAAAGAAGCACTGATCTCTATGCTGGGATTAATGGCTGGTGTTAAAGTCGTGAGTGACTTATTGAGTAAGGCAGGAGTAAAATGACCGGCCATTGCTGTAAGGGTCAAATACAAACATGCTGCAGTGAAAATCAGTCTCAGTCCCATGGTTTTGTTTTTACAAATATAACAATAATTTGTAATGAGTTGTGCGAAGCCATACCCACGTAATATTGACAAAAATCAGGCCATGTTCCCCTAAATTATGGTCTTAATAGGTAATCATCGATCCAGCCATTTTTTAAAAGCAGGACTCCTGAGTCGGCTCATATCGATTTCCAGTTTATGGTTGGGTTCTTTGAGCCGGATGATCAATTTGGAGTTCTCGACCGGTTTTACGCTGTGAACGGCATCTATATTGATGATGTATTGGCGGTTGGCGCGATAGAATTGGTGAGGATCCAATAACTCTTCAATTTCTTCCAGGGTTATGAAATCGAGATTGTATTTTTCACCTGAAAATGTATAAATACAATTTAATGTTTCCTTGCAAAAGCAGGCAATTTGGGATGTACTTACAGGAATCCAGCTGTTTCGCTGGTTGACGATAAATTTTTCTTTGTATCGGTTGCCTTCTCCTCTTCTGGTCAGTGATTCTATCAGGCTGGCCATATCAGCAGGAGGCTGGGTATTGTTTTCGTTGATTTTCCGGCATTTTTCGATGGCCGCGGCCAGCTCATCATCATTGATGGGCTTGAGCAGGTAATCCACTCCATTTACTTTAAAGGCGCGGATGGCATATTCATCATACGCAGTAGTGAAGATTACAGGACAGGAAAGGGTAAAGTCATTGAAAACATCAAAACTTACACCGTCGCTCAGTTGAATATCCATAAACATGAGGTCGGGTTCAGGGTTTTCTCCCAGCCATTTTTTAGCTGTCTTAAGACTGCCCAAAATTTTGACAATTTCTATATCAGGGGCTACGTTCCGGATTTTGCCCAATAATACATTGGCAATAATTTCCTCGTCTTCTACGATGATTGCTTTGATGGACATGGTTAAATAAGGGGTATTTTGATGGTGAAATATTGCGTTGTTTCTTCGATAATGACCGGTTGATCGGTGAGGTATTTGTAAAGGGTGGTAAACTGAACAAGACCTCGCTTATTGGATGTCTCAACTACATTTTTCTTTTGCAGGTTGTTTCTCACATACAGATAATCATCGTCGTTAATAAAAATGTCAATTACGAGGGGTGAAGTGGTGTCAATGATGTTGTGTTTGATGGCATTCTCAATCAGATTTTGTAAGGTTACCGGCGCAATTTTAGCATCGTAATAATCCTCCGGAACGTCGATATTGACGATCAGTCCCTTATTGAATCGTGTTTTTTGCAGATTGATATACAAGGATACAAAATCGATTTCGTCTTTCACCAGGACGGTTTCGTTGTTGCCGTTCTTTAAGATATACCGGTAAATACCCGACATTTGTTGAAGGAATCTAACGGCATGTTTGGCGTCTATTTCAATAAGTCCTGATAGGGAAGTAAGGGAGTTAAAAAGAAAGTGGGGATTGAGTTGTTGTTTCAGGCTTTCATACATCACCACAGCCTTCTCTTTTTCCAGCAACTGTGCCTTTCTCTCCAGTTCATCCAACATATGTCTCTGTTGTATGCGGTATCTCAAAAACCATAGTATGCTACCCAGGATAGCCATTAAACATACAAACAAAAACCATCCTTGTTTATGAAGGGGTGTTTTTACTTTGACCATGGCACTGGATAGGGTTGATACCCAATTGCCGTTTTGTCCTTTGGCTCTCAATAAAAAAGTATAGTTTCCCGGTGAGAGATCGCTGTACAGCGCTTCTCTGTTCTTACCTGCTTTCCTCCAGTTTTTGTCGACACCTTTGAGTTGGAATTCAAGATCATAGGGAATGATTTCTTCGTCTGTAAAACAACCAAACCGAAATCTGATGGTATTTTCATTTTCTTCAAGGATAATATGCTGGTTGTTTTGAGGAATCACAGAACGACTCCCTGCAAAGACCTCGCTCAATGATGGAGAAATATCGCTTTTGAGTTGTTGTAGCCTTTCGGGATAGAAAGTAACGATGTCGTTTTCAATGGTCGTGAGGATTTGACCGTTGGAAAGTACGGTCATGAAGTTGAGGTAATTTTCTCTTGAAATCGGATGGGGCAGGCTAAAGTTAGTAAACTGCTGTGTATAGGGGGAGTAGATTGAAACTTTATTATACACCATGCACCATAAGTTTTCGCGTGCATCTTTTTTGATATCGTGGA
>CALJKQ010000279.1 GCA_937973565.1 uncultured Saprospiraceae bacterium
GAGTTCAGACGTGTGCTCTTCCGATCTAATAAAAAGGACAAAGGCCGGGCCATACTTATCAAAACCGGAAGGTTGTACCGCTCCTTCCGGCCTGATCCACTACCTGGTATTGCACGTGTTGTTACAGATGTACCATACGCCCAGCGTATTAATGATGGTTTTAAAGGCGTTGAATATGTGCGACCTCACAAACGCCAGGCAACAGTCCAGAGAAAGGTTTACTCATCCAAAATAGCCACAAAAAAAACAAGCGGAAGAACTATGAAGCTGGCCAGCTCCCGGCACAATGTAGCAGGATTTGCCCGCAAAGTAAATCAGAAAGCAAGGCCCTTTATGGTTACTTCTCCGCACTTTGACAGGGAAATGAACCTGATGATCCTAAACGATCTCGAAAAAATGTTTATCAATTCTTTTAAATAAAATATGGAAACCGCATTATTCCTTTTCATTCAATCCCTGCTGGCCACCGTACCAGAGGTAAAACACTATGATTGGTTCAACGATCAGTTCAATACCCAAGAGGATGAGCTTCCCTTTCAAACTCCTTCAGTATTTATTCAGGTAATGCCTTACCAAACTACTTCAATGGGTAAGCTTCGCCAAAGTGCAGATATTAACTTCAGACTCCATATTGGCCAGCATCTATATAGCAATACCCGCAGAGGCAGCCGCAACCAAAGTAAAGCTTTGGATCACCTTTTATTAAATGATTTGGTATATGCCGCACTTAATGGCAAACGGCAGCCAGATAAAAATGAAGGGGCAATTGTGGGTACCATCTCCAGAACCGGAGTTACACCAGACCATCATTTCGATGGTTATATTATCCATATTATGGATTTTAAGACCCGATTGTTGGATGATAAGGCAGTTGTGCCAACCACACCAATTGCGGCCCACACAGTCAAAACAAATGCCACAGAAATAGAAATTGATTTATAACCCCAATTGGGTCTGAACTGGCACTAACCTCGGTTTATCGTCCTGCAGCAATTCGCCCTGGGTACTGACAATCCGGATAATCATAAATTCAGTATAGTAATGCTTCCGGCTCAATTGGTTAATTATGTATTCAAACGAGTAAACCTGCTTGCCGTTTTCCTTCTTATCGGCATACATCTTGAAGTCTTTTAGGACTGCAATATAACGGGCCTGAGTAGTTTCGCGAATCATTAATGCAATTATAACGGATTTTCTAATTATTTGATATTCTGAATTTCAAACAAATTAACACGTAGGAAGTATTAATACTCAATTTTATTATCAGGAGGAGTTTTCGGAGTATAGCTTCTATTTCTCCCATCATACTCGCTCCAAGCATAAATTACTTTTTTAAAGCGGAATTTTTTTATGTCTTCCCAAATTTGGTTATTAAAATCTTCAATGACTGCATTATCAGCAAAATCGACATTTATAAATTGAACAATATTGTAGCTATCTCCTCCGCCTTTTCTTACATCCACATTAAATCTAAATAGCTCTTCTCTTTTAAAGGCTAACCATTGTTTACGCCACATTGGGTATGCTTTTTTCTGAACTTTTATTAGCAAATTTTCAAAATCATGAATGTCCTTTTTTAGATTTTTATCGTTTAGTGCCTTCCCTGATTTTATATCTAAAGCCCACATACTAACTATTGATTCATGGTTTCTTATATCTGATATTTGATTGATTACAAAGGGTGATTTATCAAACCTTTTACAATCCTCATATGCCTCATAAAACATTTCTTTACCTGTTTTTTCTACAGGAGGAGCAGGTGTTGGATTTGCTGCTTGTTCTTCCTTCTGTGCGCGTTCAATTGATTCTTGCACTTTTCTATCATGCAGCCTCTTTTTTTCTTCATCTGATGGCCCACATCCTACCAGTCCAACCAGCAGTAGGCAAATTGTAAATATTCTTTTCATATTTTCAAAAATAGTTTATTTAAATTCATTCTCATATCTACGGTGGCTCAGGTACCGCTCAGGATATACCTTAGCAATCTGTGACTGCTCTATAAACCTATTATAGGCATCTATCTTGGTAATGGCCAGAGCTTTGTTGGCATCATCTAACTTATTCCATAAGTCCTTGGCTTTGGTTTTGTTTCCAACCTTATAAGCATACTTATTGTAGAAGGCAGCAAAGCTCAGGTCTAATGGCACCTCGGTAATCTTAATAGTCTTGCTGTTGGCCTTCCAATCATTAAGCAACACTTTGGTTGTTTTTGGCAGGTTTTTAAAGAACCAGTTGTACTGTTCCTCACTCAGGGTAGCATTTATTTGAAACCCAGTTAATCTATCGTTTAAATCAAATTTAAACGATAGTTCACCTTGGTAATGGTTGCTGGTAACTACAAAGTGTTTCATGTTATTTTTTCTTTGCGGGCAAGCCGCCGTTTAAATAGTATAGCATAACTGCTACAACCAATACTTTTATTATAAGTTCATTCATACATTATTAAATTTAAGCAACCTAAAAATGGCATTGTCCTTTTCACCCATCCATCCCCGCTCATTTCGCATGTGCAGAATGGCTGCTATTTCAGATTCATTTATCCGAAGGGTGTAACCATGCTTGGGTATCACTCCAATCTTCTTACGTTCAACTTTGGTTTTCAATCCCTCAAGCACACTGGCAATACATTTATGGTTGTGGAAGTTCTTGCCCGGCTGAGCCTCATGGCTCAAAATATTAATCCAAACCCGGCAGTGGCTTTCAATAAAGTCCATATCATCGTAGGCCAGTCTTGTTCTATTTTTGCTCATTTTTTAGCTGCTTTATAGTAACTCCCCAATATCAATTCAAACTGGCTCACAAGCTGCCTCAACTCATCATTATTGTGCTGATTAAGACTTTTCTTAAACATTCCCTTATTCCTGCAAAAACAATTCACAGCTAACATATCTATTTGGGTAGTTCCCGGAACATGCATTCCCAACTCATGGCAAATACTAATGACCTTCTTTCTCATCCGGTCGGCCTTGGCATCATAAACAACTTTTATCGGTTCAACCTCCTTTACCAGAATTTTAACCAGGGTTTCATATTCCTGATCTGTTAAATCCTTGCTGCTGGAGCTGCGACCATTGGTAACATCAATAACATAATCCGCTTTGTAAGCCTGCTTGTTCAAAAGCTTCAAAAGAGAATTCAACCTGGCGTATTTTGTTTGATCCATTTTTAGTATTTTAGGTCTGTCCAGTGGTACAATGTTTTACTTTCAACAATCTTTATGATGTCAGATTGAGCACCTTTTTTGTTTATGTCTTTTCTATACCCCTCAATCCAAAATTTCGCAAACTCTTCAAAATGTTCAAATCCATCAAACTGGCAAAACAAATGCATTTCTTTTGCATTGAGCTTACGACCATCAACACAAATTTTAACATCATAGATTAAGAATGGTCTTAGCCTAAAAACTATCTTAACCCAAACCTTTTGTGTGCTCTGTAATGTTTCTTTATTTGAAATTAGCTCACAATGCTTCGTTCTAAGAGCAGTATACATGTGGAGAACCTCACCTATTTTAGGTAGCACCTTACGCCTTCCTCTTATAGTATGCACTTTGGTTCCTATTTTAATTTTCAGTGCAAATTGTTTCTTAAATCCTAATAGCATATTCTTAAATAATTGATTTTGCTCACACGTATTGGTTCCTTTTAATGATCCTATTGCCTTTCCTGGGCAACTTAGTCTGCACTGTCTTCAGCAGTTCCTGATGCTCCTCCTTACCTAAAGCTGCAAAACTATCAACCCAAACCCGCTCACCACATTTGCAATACTCCCGCTCAATGGGCATAGTATATCCGCAGCATTTGCAAACCTTAATCCCCAAAGCTTTCAGGCCAATAGTCTGATGGTAGAACTCTCCATCGTACTCCATAGCTGTAATGTTGGCCTGAGTCTTGTGGATGAAATCAATCAGTCTTTGTTCAATGCTCATGGCTGTATTGGGTTCAGAAATGAAAGATGTTGAGTCCTAATGGATGCCTCCAGTCCTTTAACCAGCATAAAAATTTTAGATTCAGGCAGCCTGGTAAGGTCAACCCTTACCAAGGTATCCAGGCTAATTCTGAAGTAATCTGCAATGCGCATGACAACTTCTACCGGAGGATTTGCCACATTGTTTTCATAGCTATTCAACACGGAGCGGGTAAGCTCCAGTGCATGGGCCATTTCAATTTGAGAGTAATTGGTACGTTTCCTTAGAAGCTTAATATTGCTGGATATATACATGGTAATTTGGTTTATGTAAATAGATATCTGTCGTTATCTTCAATTATTATGGTGGAAAAAGGAAGCCCTCCTTCAGGAACTTGAGTAATGGCATCCGCAAGAGAAACAGACCCAGTAAATACAACATGCTTAACCCCATTCATTTCAATCTGCAGGTACATGCATTTGCCATTTCCTTTATCAAGGTATTTGGAGGTCACAATCTTAAAGTCGTATACAATGATTTCCTTATTAAGAATCTTGCTAATCTTAATCTTGTCGCCAGTGAAGCTTTTGCTTTCGCTGGTTATTTTAAACTCGTTAAACTTTCTCATTCAGTAATTTCTTAATTAAGTGCTTGCTGTTGCAGTGTTTCGCCCAGCCCATATATGAGGCCACAGACGCAGGATTATTGCGCCGGGCAAGCATCCGGGCAAATCGTTGTTTTATACCCTTACGAAGCATGGTGTGGGTATGGTAGAATTTATAGCCGACAAAATCAATCCCTCTGGCTGCAACCGGGAATACCTGGTAGTTGCCTTTTATGTTTAGTTTCAGTTCTGTTTCAAAGTATTGTCTTATTGTAGCAAGCAGATTGTGCAGGTATTGTTTGTCTCCAGACAGGATCACCAGGTCATCAGCATATCTGAAGTAATATTTCACCCGAAGATCTTCTTTCAGAAAATGGTCAAAATAAGTCAGGTAAAAATTAGCCAGGTATTGGCTCAGATAGTTTCCTATTGGCAGTCCCGGTGCGCTGTCAATTATCTCACCCAGGAGCCAAAATAAATCCTGATCCTTAAATTTATGGTTTAAAAGCTTTTTAAGGATCGTATGATCCACATTGAGGTAGAACTTAGTTACATCCAATTTAAGACAATAAGTAGTTCCTGAAATGTCTTTTAAAGCCAATTTAACCGCAGAAGCTGCAGCGTGAATACCTTTGCCTTTAATGCAACTGTAAGAATCGTTGGTGAATGTGGAAACGAATATTGGTTCCAATATATTCATCACCGCATGATGGGTGATCCTATCGGGGTAATAGGGAAGGCGATAAACCTCCCGCTCCTTTGGCTCGTAAACCTTGAAGGTAGTATAAGCCGATGTTTTGTAGGTCTTGTTTTTCAGCATTTCATGCAATGCCAGGATATTGGCTTCCCGGTTCCGGTCGTGCACTTGTATGCCATACTGAAATCCTTTCCCCTTCCGGGCAATCTCGTCTGCCAGTCTCAGGTTTTCCAGACTGTAAATTTTCTCGTATAAATTTCCTATTCTTTTCATTGCCTTTGCTTTTCAGGTCACGTTCTATACAGCAAAACACTGTAATACTAATGCCCTTTTAAGTTTGTTGTTTTTTGCCATGCAGGCACGGTCTGTGCTTCCAAATTCTCTCGCATAGGTGCGAGCTGACATTCGATTTCGAATAGTCGTTATCGTAGTCGTTGTACGACAGGCTGGAGCCTGTAAACGAAACAACCAGCAGCTCATGAAGCACACCACCAAAATCATTAGTCTATCAGAAAATAATCAGCATACTCAACTTTAAACTGGGTTCCGGCATATTTGGCCAGTTCCCATGTTTTGAAGCAAAGGCGCGAGCCGACAGTCGAGCCCGAACAGTCGTCAGCGTAGACGTAGTACGACAGGCCGGAGCCCGTTGACTGCTTTACAGATTCTTCCATGTCGAACCAGGGATAATACTTACGTTCATTATCGCTCCAGTCTGGTTTCCAGCCCTCATTTAAGGCCTCTGCTATAATAACTAACTTGCAGTGGGCAATGATGGCCTTGCGATGCTTTTCTGATACCTTAGACACTTCAGGTAATGATTCTTCCGGGTTCAGGTTTAGGGCCTTGCAGGCATCTTCAAATGTTTTGATTTGGTTTTCCATTTTGTGAGAATTAAAGGGTCATGAATAATTTGTAAATGTCCAGGAACTGCGTTCCGGCATACTCTGCCAATTCGCTCGTTTTAAAGCAAAGGCGCGAGCCGACATGCGAAGTCGAAAAGACGTAACCGTAGTCGCCGTACGACAGGCCGGAGCCCGTGTTCATCTTGAACCAAGGATAAAACTTCCATTGGTTGGAATTCATCCAGTCCGGCTCCCATCCTTCGTTTAGTACCTTGCGGATGTGGTTCATCTTTGCCCATGCCTGTGCGGCAAGCAAATCTTTGTCCTGGCCCTTGTAGCTTAACAGGTTGGACACGTCTTCAGATGGTGCTTCAATAGCACACGCATCTTCAAATGTTTTCACCTTTTCGGTGATGCTTTGGTTTTGTTTAGTTGTTTCCATTTTTATGTTTATATGGGTTTATCGTTAATTTGTTCTTTTAAAAACTACTCTTTCCAGCTTGCGGCAGTAATAAATAGTCTTGGAATGTTCATTTACATATTTGCAGGTTCCTCCGCCTACATACTCAACCTTATATGTTTGGTTCCTCATCCAGGGAAACTTATAAAATGAAAACCTATCTCCGGGCTTTAGCCCTTGTAAAGTCATTTCTGTTATGTTCATATTGTTAGTCAATTATCAATTTAAACTCGCCACAATACTTGCAAGGCTGCTTCAGGTATTCCGGTTCCTGTTCTGGCTCCGGTTCAAAGTGAATGAGCAAGGGGTTCGGGCCTAAGTCGTAACTGCAACCAAGAGCGCAGTATGCAGCTCCACAACCATTACAAGTAACTTCTATGCAGTGATTAGCCATTCCCCTTGCTTTTCTTAGGTGTTGGCCCTTTTAAACATTCTACAAGAACATCAATTAGCGTCTGCAGGTGCTTACGTTCAACAATTACAACATTGCTTTCCTCTGATGGTGGTTCCGTCATCCAGATTTGCACCTCCATTTTTTCACTGTTATCAATTTCGATAATCGATCCTTGAATTATTTTGTTTTCCATAGTTTGTTTTATGTTCAGTACCCTGTTCCCGGTTTAGTGGAGAGAGCCGGAATCGAACCTGCTAC